>DASXUA010000483.1:0-4548 GCA_036505095.1 Phycisphaerae bacterium | reverse complement strand
AACGGCACCGCCAACACGCCGGCCAACTTCGGACGCTACAACATCAACCGCAGCCAGGAGAGCACGCCGGTCAATACGCAGGACCTGCTGCGCCTCGTGCAGTTGCTCAACGGCGTGAACACGACGCAGGCCTTCAACGGCGCCACCGTCGCGGGCTGCCCGTAGCGCAGGCCTCCGGTCCGCCGCGGCGGACGAGGCGCCTGCGCTGCAGGCGCCCGATCGACCCTTCGCTCGCCGCAACGCTTTCGCGCGATGAGCGGGTCTGCTACACTCCTGCCAGGTTCGGCATGCTTACCCGCTGCGCGTGAAAGCATGCCACCCACCGAAGCGGATTGTTCGGCCCTGGGGTGAATCACAATGAAATCTCGCGCGGTTTCGCTCACCTCCGCGCTATTGTTCGCGCAGGCGATGCGCCCGGCCGCGGCCAATCCGCCGAGCATCGGCGGCTGCCAGGTGTTTCCGAGCGACAACATCTGGAACACGCCGGTCGTAAACCTGCCGGTCGATTCGAACTCGGACGCCTACATCAACACCATCGGTCCGAGCACCGGTCTGCATCCGGATTTCGGCACCGTCTACAACGGAGCGCCGAACGGAATTCCTTTCGTCGTCGTCCCGCCCGATCAGCCGGTGGTGAACGTCAGTTTCCTCTACGACGACGAAAGCGACCCCGGCCCATATCCGATCCCGCCCGACGCACCGATCGAGGGCGGGCCCGACAGCACGGGCGATCGGCACGTGCTGATCGTGCGGCAGGGCGAGTGCAAGCTGTACGAGCTGTTCTACGCCTTCCCGCAATTGGACGGGAGCTGGTGCGCCGGCTCGGGCGCGATCTTCGATTTGAATTCCGACGCGCTCCGGCCCGACACGTGGACCTCGGCCGACGCGGCCGGCCTGCCGATGCTCCCCGGACTGGTGCGCTATGAAGAGGTCGCGGCCGGTCAGATCCGCCACGCGCTGCGCTTCACCGCGCAGCTCACGCGCAAGGCGCACGTCTGGCCCGCGCGCCACGATGCGAGCGACTCGACCGACCCGGCCCGCCCGCCGATGGGCCAGCGCTTCCGCCTGAAAGCCAGCTTCAACACCGCGCCGTTTTCGCCCGAGGTGCGCGTGATCCTGACGGCGATGAAGACCTACGGCATGCTGCTGGCCGACAACGGCTCGAACTGGTTCATCAGCGGCGTGCCGAACCCGCTGTGGAACGACGAAGTTCTCGTGACTGAGTTCGCGCAGGTGCATGGCTCGGACTTCGAGGCCGTCGACGTGTCCTCGCTGATGACCGATCCCGATTCCGCGCAGGTCAGCGCCCCCGCGCTCCCCGGCGACATCAACGCTGACGGCCAGGTGAACCTCACCGACTACGCCGCGCTAGCCAACTGTCTGTCCGGTCCCGCCAGCGCATTCCCAACCGCCACCTGCTGCGCCTTCGACCTCGATCACGATACCGACATCGACCTCCGCGACTTCGCCGTCGCGGCGCCGCAGATCACAAATCCATGAAACGTGCTTCCGCCTCCAGAGATGCCGTGCGCGCCTGCACGGTGCGCTGCAGTGGCATACACATCGAGCTAACAGGCCCTAAAACTGGAACAGGCGCATTTTGCCCGGCCACGAGCCGTGGAATTACGCCAGAAGCTGGATATGATGGACGCCGCGGTGCAGGTCCACGCGCCAATCCGCAATGAGCGTAGAACAGTGGAAGAACCGATTGCGCAAGAGTGTTTGTTATTGCTCGACTCAATTGATCGAAGTGGAAGTGCTGACAAGATCGTGCAGTTGAAGGACTTAGGCGAGCGCGCGCGCCAGCCGGAAGTACTTGCTATTTGCGCGCAGCGTGGCTGGATCGAGTTCTTGCGCCGGAAGCACTGCCATGTGGGGTCAGTTCTACGGCTAGAGAACGGATACGAAGTCATGCGGGTTATCGGCTCCGATCGGCGACCAATGGGCGAAATACTGGCCGATGACGAGGCCCGTTTCGATCCTGAAGTGCGGCTTCGGGTTCGGCTTACGGCCGATGGCTATGCGGCTATGTCTGCTGAACGGCTCCGAATGGACTGGTATACGCTCGATGACGTGACGAATCGGCGTTCACACGCATGGCAGTTTCTTCCGGCCCTCCGCAGCCCGATTGTCGAAAAGTGCCAGGCGATGGCCGCAGCCGCGGCCTCGGCCGGGATCGCGAAATGGACCGATGATCCTGAGGCGACCGGTGAAGCCGTCCGCAGATGGCTTGTCGGGCGCGGGATGACCGATGCCAATGCCGGGCAAATGCCAGTGGCAGAGGTGACTCGCTTGCTTCAGAACACGAAACGCGACGCAGAGGCTCGCTTAGTCCCAGGTTCCAAGGAATACGATGTTGCTCTGTCGTTTGCGGGTGAGAATCGCCAGTACGTCGAGGACGTCGCAGAAGGGCTGCGCGCTCTTTCGATTAAGGTGTTCTACGATGATTTCGAGAAGGCTGAGCTTTGGGGAAAGAACCTTTACGAGCACTTGGTAGATGTTTACCGCAGGCGCGCACGGTTCACAGTGATCTTCGTGTCAAAGCACTACGCAGCGAAGATTTGGCCGAATCATGAGCGACAGGCAGCGCAATCTCGTGCGATCGAGGAGAATAGGGAATACATTCTACCAGCGCGATTTGACGATACGGAACTTCCGGGCCTTTTGCCGACAACGCACTTCATTGATCTGCGCAAGCACCCGCCCCAGGAGGTCTGTTCGCTCATCTGCGAGAAGATCGGACGCAATCCGCTGCGGTCCAAAGCTTACGACGTACCGTCGCCGCGGGCGCAGTCTCCGACCGGCACCGTGACATTCAATTACTCAAGCTACAATGGTAGGTATCGCATCGGCGCCAATGCCTATGAGTTCGAGACGCAATGGAGCAAGGCAGGTGACAGAGCGATCTATTGTTTGGCGGACATGCCGAGTATTCGTGGGGTTGCGCTCGCGCCCCGAGGAGTCGGTCTAAATGCTATCACAGACGCGGCAGTTCTGGATTTCACCTCTCGAGTGCGAACCGTCGAGGAGGGGCAAATCGCCATTCTCCAGAACACGAACGGGTTCTTTGCGGCCATCGAAGTCCTCGACGTCAGAGATTCCACCCATCGGGACGATCGGGATCAATTAACTTTTCGATATTGGATTCTAACGGATGGAGGAAGGGACTTCTCGCAGGTTGCCCCCTTCAACGGCGCGACAGTGGCGAACCGCCTCTAACGCAAGTTTCCGCAGCATGCGCTATGGCAAGGTGGAGGTGCTTGATGTCAGCGAAAATACTCTTGGCGATCTGCTGGGGTGCGGCGAGTCTCGAATCGGGCGCTGTGATGGCGCAGTGCAGTCCGCAGGAGACGGGGCTGCTCTTGGCATCAGACCCTTCGGCGTACGACTACTTCGGCTACAGCGTAGGCTTGGATGGCGACACGGCGGTCGTGGGAGCCTATTTCGACCATGACGGCGGAGGTGGGGTAGGCAATGGCGTGGTGGATGTCTTCGTGCGGAGCGGTGGCGAGTGGATGCATCAGGGCCAGCTCACAACAGCTCAGGTGGGTCCGCTGGACAATTTCGGACGGGCGGTGGCCGTGAGCGGCGACACGGCGATCGTAGGAGCGCTGGACGCGGATCCGCAACAACAAAGTTCGGCCGGAGCAGCATTTGTTTTCGTGCGGAGCGAGGGCGCATGGACACAACAGGCGGAACTGACCGCACTGAACGCTCAGGAAAACGATTGGCTGGGATGGTCCGTTGCGATCGACAGCGATACGGTCGCCCTTGGCGCCGTCAATGTCGCCACGCCGGGAGGCTATTCCGCCGGCGCGGTCTACGTTTTCGTGCGGAACGCTCAGCTCTGGACACAACAGGCCGAAATCATCCCGGCCGACACTGCCGAGGGGGGCCACTTGGGCTGGTCCGTTGCAATCGATGGGGACACCCTCATCGCAGGCGCGCCTTCCTGGGATGGCCCGGACTTCGATCCTGGCGCGGCTTACGTGTTCGTGCGCAGCGGCGAAACTTGGTTTGAACAGGGGTTGCTTACCGCTTCGGATGCGCCACTGGAATCGGCATTGGGTTCGGCCGTGGCGATCGACGGCGACACGGCGGTCGTTGGTGCCCCCGGCTGGTCGGGCACGCTGCTCACCGGCGCGGCGTACGTCTTCGTGCGCAGCGGTGGCGTCTGGACGCAGCAAGCCAAACTGACGGCCTTTGACGGCGCGTCGCAAGACAAGTTCGGATACGCGGTAGCCGTGCGCGGCAGCACCGTGCTGGTGGGCGCTCCCGGAGACGATGCCCAGGGCGATTTGAACGCCGGCTCCGTTTACCTTTTTACGCGCAGTGGAAATGTGTGGTTCAGCCAGGGGAAATTCACTGCGGCTGCGCCGGAGACTGATGGCAGCTTCGGCCGGTCCATTGCCGTGAACCCGAGCACCGCGCTCGTTGGCTCGGGCCTGGATACGCCGAGCGGCGTCGATGCCGGGGCTGTGCATGTTGTACAGCTCAATTGCGCCGTTCCAGTCATCGTTTCGGCCGACCCGCCCAACGACAACCCCT
>DASXUA010000482.1:0-2130 GCA_036505095.1 Phycisphaerae bacterium | reverse complement strand
TCGGGTGCTGTGGCCGCGGTGATGACGCTCAGGCAATCGGCAAGCTGCGGGGCCGGCACTGCCACGACATATTCACCCTCGTGTGCCATCATCACGCGCAGCCGATCGGCATCTGCGGGGAGCTTGGCGCGCGCCCCGGGGTGCGCGCTGCGCTCGTCAAGCTCCTGCTGAGCAAACAGCGCGCCGCGCGCCATGAAGTAGTCGTTGATGCGCTCCGCCGACGCGTCCCGGTCCGTGGCATCGCTGAACGACGCATTCAGCACGATCGGGTTCTGATCCAGGTCGGCTAGACCTAGTTTCCGCTCCGCGTCGCCGGACTCGGCGAGTTTGTCATGGATATCCGCCAGAGAGGATTCGCCCGCCGAGATTGTCGGTGGCGCACCAGAATCCATCTCATCTCGCGCGGGAGGTGCCGGCTGTGTGGCCTCAAGGGCGCGGCCGGCAGCCGCCGCCGGTTCCGCCAGCCCCTTCAGGGGTTGCTCTTCGGCCGATTGCAACTCCGTACCTACGTACGGCCGCTGGAACGCCAACGTGCTGTCGTTCGCCGCGGATTTCTCACCTTTTTCGCTGAATTTCGCAGCACTTGGGGCCGGCATCCGCACGGGCGGCAGCACGGGCTCAGCCCGATCGCGGAGCGCGACGGGTCCGGGGGCGGTGCCCGGTTCGCCGCGTTGCGCGGCGCGGCTCCAGACCCACAGTCCCGCGGTGGCGACCAGCGCGATAACGGCGGCCAGCGCCAACATCGAAAACCAGCGTCGCGGACCCACTACGGAACCAGCCGATCGATTGGCAGAATCGAGCAATTGCCGGCGCTCGATGACTTCGGTCAGCTCCGGCAGCAGCGACTCGGGCGCGCGGCGCCGCGGAAGTTCGTGCAGCAACTCGGCCGTGCGCCGTAACTCGTCAAGCAGCGCCCGCGCGGCTGGGTCGCGCTCCAGCGTGCGCTCGACCGACTGCCGCTCGCGCTCGGTCAGCTCGTCGTCGAGGTAAGCCGAAAGCTGCGCGCTCAACTTGTCCGGGTCTTTTCTGCTCATCAATGCGGTCCACCCGCGAACTGTCCCGGCGCCGGCGGCATCGACGTCAGCGGCGCCATCGCGGCCCGCAGCGCCAATCGCGCCCGGTGCAGGCGCGACTTCACCGTCCCGCGTGGCACGTCCAGAATCGTCGCGATCTCGTCATAATCCAGCCCTTCGATGTCCCGCAGCACGATGATGGTGCGGAAGTCATCCTCCAGTCGCTGTAGCGCCTGCACCACCAGCCGCTGCAGCTCGCGCTGCTCGCCGGCCTGATCCGGCGCTACCTGCCGCAGGTCCTGCAAACGCTCGCTGAGTCGTTGCGCCTGGTCCGTATCGGTCCCGCCGGCATGGCCATCGAGCGAGACAGCCTGACGATGTCGAGCGCGGCGGCGATGGGAGATGGCTAGGTTCACCGCGATCCGGAACAGCCACGTGTAAAAGGCGCTCTTGCCTGCAAAATCCTGAATCGAATCGAGCGCCTTGATGAACGCATCCTGCGTGAGGTCCCGGGCATCCTCGATATTGCCACACACTCGCCAGCAGGTGTTATAGACCTGGTCCTGATAACGCCGGACCAGCTCGCCAAAGGGCGCCAGGTCGCCCGCCTGAATCTTCCGGACCCAGCCGGCTTCTTCAGCGCGCCGGTTCGCCGCGACCGCGACATCCGCAGGGCCGCACTGCTTCTTTGGACGCCGCAGCTCGTGATCGGTTCCGCCCTGGCTCATGGAATGTGCCGGTCCCTGGCCCGTTCCCCGACGGGATTGTCGCGCGACAGGCCGCACCGGTCAATCATGCTACGCCGGAGCGGGGCAGAAGGTTGCGAATTAGCGAGGGTGGTATGGCTTCACGGCTTCAGCCGGGTAGCCATGATCGTTTAGTTCGCGAGCAGCGGCGTGGCTCATTTCACCTCAACGTTGACGCCCGGCCGCAGCATGACGGGGCCGAGCAGGCCGGACTCCACCAGCGACGAGTCCCGGGTGTAGTGCTTCCAGGTCGTGAACGTGAGCCGCTCGCGCACCGGGCGCGGTTCGTGCTCGATCAGCCACTGCGGCCAGCGCTTCAGATGCGGGCCCGCCCATTCGCAATCGTCGGGAAACTGTTCGTCGCCGATCAG
>DASXUA010000481.1:0-11819 GCA_036505095.1 Phycisphaerae bacterium | reverse complement strand
TGCCAACGACAAATGGGCCTCGTGACTTCATCGAAGCAGATTGCTAACTCATCTACTCAATCCGCAATCCGCAAACCGTAATTCGAACTCGCCGTTGGATTACTTCGCCGGCAGGCCGTAAACCTCGACCTCCGTGTAATGGTTCTGATCGTCAGCCGTGCTGCCCTGGCTGTAAAGCCGCACGTAGCGCGCCGTCACGCCTTTCGCATCGATCAGCTTGCCCTCGTACGTCTCCCAGTACTCCTTGTCCTGCCCGATGCCCAACCCCGATGAGTTATCGTGTTCGTTGTTGAACAGCGTCTTGACGTCCTTCAGGAAGTCCTTGTCATCGGATACCTGCACGATCACATCGTGATACACTCGCGCATTGGCGTGATAATGCCAAACCACCACCGCGTAGATCGTGCACGGCTGATCCAGATCAATCTGGACCCACTGCAAGCGCGGGCCCAACTCGACGTAGCTGCCTTCGTTCGCCTCCTTGTCGCCATCGGTCACGAACGAGAGCTTGCCGACAATCGGATCCTTATCGCTGCTGCTGACCGGTTTGCCGGCTGCCAGATTCTTCGCGCCGGGCGCTGCCTTGAACGGCGGCCGCGGTCCCTGCCGCGGCGCTTCCAGGTTCGTTCCCGGCGGCACGTGCTTGGGTGTCCCCTTGAAGGCTGGTTTCGGCAGCTTGATATCCAGCGGCGTCTGATGGTCATCGCGCTGGTCGGCCTGAAATCCCAGGCACAGCGCGCCGGCGACCAGTACGAACGTGATTCGAAATATCACTCTCATGTACGTCTTACCTTCAGCAACTGTGTACCACCAAACGCAAGCGCGACCACGACGAAGCCAATTGCGCAGTAGCGATGGACCGCATAGGCCGTCTGCTGTCCAGCATATCCCAGAATCGGCAGCATCGCCGTCAAGATGGACACCATCACCCCGAGTCCCAGCGCCAACATCAGCCAGATTAGTGGGAGGGCGAGGCTCGGGAGGGCGAGGCTCCTGCCGAGCCGAGGCTCGCCGGGAGGCTCGCCCTCCCGCGTGAATTCCGCGGCAGGCGGCGATCGATCCCGCGCGCCGCCCGCAATCCCGATGAGCATCAGCCCGATCGAAAAGAACGGCGCCGCCACGAGGTGCGCCAGTAGCAGCCATCCGCCCATGCGCCCGCTCACCAGCCAGCCACCCAGGCCCGTCACGGCCAACCCCAGACTTGCGAGCGCCGTCACGCCCGCGATCGCGCGCATCCAGAATCGGGATCGAGTTTGATTCGCGCTACTATTCATCGCAGCCGCCGTGACAATCCGTCCAGCGCCTGCCAGACAGCACGCATCACCAGCATACCCAAAACAAGCGCACAGACGGCAGTGATCCACACCACCGCCGGGCGAAAGCCGAATGACGCGGCCCAAAGTCGTGCGAGCCGCGCGTCGAGATTCGCGATTTCGTACATGGCCTTAACAGGCGGCGTGGAACTGCCGCCCGTGACAGCCACGCGACCGAAGTAGATCGGCGCGTCGGCCGCATGGCAGTCCGTGCAGCCGCGCACGCCGAGCGACTGCGCCGCCGGACGAACGTCGTGCGCCAACGGCCACAGATACGGGCGCCCGCCCGGATGCGCTTCGGCGGAGACCTGGCCCGCACCGTTGCGGCGATAGACCCAACCGTCGCGCACGTAGACGGGTTCGCCGTTCGCATCAGCCTGCTTGCCGAATTCGGCCAGCAGCGCCGCGATTTCGTCGTCTGTGAGCGGATTTGTCGGCAGCGGTTTGGCCTTGCTTCTCGGTAGCACCTTCGCGGCCGCTTGGATGCGCGCCAGCGGCAGCGGTTCGATCACGTCGGATTTGAGACGCGCCCAGTAAGACGGCCAGATCAGGCGTTGCGGCGCGATCTTGCCGTCAGCAAGTCGCGCGAAGATCGGTTCAATCAAACGCGGCAGTTGCGAATCGCTTCGCTCGCGGCTGGCGATCCCAAGCCCGTGCGCCATGGCCGTCTGGATGAAGCGCGGATCCTTGTCGGGCCACGGTCCGCTGTGGCAGGCGGTGCACGTCAGGATGTCAAAGTGCATCGCGGGAATCCCGCGGTGCAGCGGATGCGGCGCGCCCATCCGCCCCCCCAGTCGAACAGCCGCGGCTGTCGCGCGTTCCACGCCCAAATGACAGCCCGCGCAAGATAGCGCCGCGGTGAATTCCGGTGTTGGGAGGGCGAGGCTCCCGCCGAGCCGCTCGCCGGGATAGCCGCGCGTGATCATGTGCCCGATGTCATTGCGATGGCAATCGGTGCACACCATGCCGGCCGCGATGTGCACGTCGCCGGCCTGTTGCCAGCGCTGCGGCGCATCCGAACCGACTTCGCGCACGCTATGGCAGAAATAGCAGCGCCCGACCGGCGGCCGGCGCGTGATGTTGAAAAACACCCGATCATCGGCATCGAAGCGCGTACGGTCGTAAATCACTTTCGGCGGCTGCCGCTCAGGAAAATCTGGATTCGGCGGTGCGACCGGGTCCCAATCATCTGGCACAGTTCGCGCTTCACCGCGCACGACGGCCAGCCCCAGCGCGGCCGTCGGCGACCAGCGGAAATTCTGTCGTTCGATCTGCCGCTCAGCTTCGGCCGGATCGTGCAGGCTGTCCGCGCTATGGCAGAACATGCAGTCGATTTCCAGACGCCCCGAAATGTTCCAGCGCGCCGCCTCGGCCGAAGGCTTCACCACGTCATCAGCCGGATCGCCCAATCCGCCGCCCGGCAGATGATGTCCAAACGCCAGGACGAATTGCCAGTGACTCAGGCCGAGTTTCTGCGGTTTGAACGTGCCCGGCCAGCCGCGCGCGGAAATCGGGATTTGCAATCCCATGCGTGAATCTGTGAAGATCCACGGCTCGCCGGGCCGGCCCGCGTCGACATTTGGCCGATCCGCATTGAAATGCCACCCGCCACGGATGGCCGAGTAATCATGACACTTGCCGCAAGTCGCGCGCGGCGAATACGGCGCGGCCAATTCATCGCTCGGGTTGATCGCTTTGCCGTCATGATCGTAGAGCGTAAGCCGATGTACGTACGGTGCGCGGCTGTCGGACTTGAGTGTGGCGGATGGTTGCTTCTGTTCCGCACCTGAGAGCGGATCGATGACGACACCGGCTCCAGCAAAGCCGACAACGAGTATTGTCAGATGGGCATGCACACGCACCGCACCACGACGTGCCCCGAAGGAGCACAGGAGTGTAGATACCACGGGCGCAGCCCGTGGTATCGGTCGAACAAGACATTTTCCGCCCCGGAGGGGCGGAGGAGCATCTCGCGCGCGAACGTGGCCGCGAATTCGCAACTCTGTAGATGATCTATCTGATTCGCTCCTAGAAAGAGGCTCGGATGACTCACACATTCGCGCGCGCTTCGTCCGCCCCTCCGGGGCGGGTCACCTGTTTGATTCGCGTACCACGGGTTTCACCCGTGGCTACATTCCTTCGCCCCTCTCCGGGGCGAAGGACCATCGCTGCATTCGAATCGTATCGGGGCGGACTTCCTGAAAACTGAAAACTGAACACTTCGTCAAACCAAAAACTCTTCCGGCTTGAACTCCAGCCGTTTGCCGGCGGCGATCGCGTCGTTGGCCTTGAGCACCGACACACAGGTCTCGTACGCCACCTCCGGCGGGCACGTCAGCGTCGATCCCGTGCGGATGGCGTTGAAGAAGTTCTCCAAATGAAGCTGGTGCACATCCTTCTTGCTCTCCTCGAGCAGCCGCTGCCCCTCGGGATCCTTCTTGCCCTCGGGCGTGAGGGTCTCGCCGATCTTTAACTCGATGGCCTGCTTGTCCAGCAGATCGACCTTCTCGGCCTCGTTCTCCCATTCGCGGCGCTTGGCGGCCGTCTCACGGATGACATGGCCCTTGCGCGCGTCTTCCGAAACCACGAGCGAGCCTTCATCGCCCATGAAGGCCTCAAAGAACCCGCCGAAGCTGCTCGTGTTGAGTACCTGATAGAACGCCCGCACCGGACCGGCCGGTGTGTCATACTCGTAAAGGCTCAGCACGTTGTCGTACCAGTCGCGGCCCTTCTGCTCCGTGTAGTAATCCAGACCGCCGGTCGCCAGCACGGCCTTCGGCCGCGCCTTCAGGAACCAGTTGAACACGTCGAGTTGATGCGAGCCCAGATCGGCCATCGGCCCACCCGAGTACTTGCGATACCAGCGCCAATTTCGAAACGCATCCATCGATTCATAACCGTTGCGCTTCAGCGCGTCAGCATCCAGCTCCTCGCCCTTCGGCCAGCCCTGTTCTTCCAAGCGCGCGCGGTTCCACTGGCCGTTGCAGTGCGTGATGCGGCCCAGCACTTTGTCTTTCTCGATCAGCTTCAGTGCATGCCAATAGCGCGGATTGCTGCGGCGCTGGTGCCCGATCTGCAAAAGCTTGCCGGTCTGCCGCGCTGTCAGCACCATCTGCTTGGCGCCTTCCAGCGTGTTGGACATCTCCTTTTCGCAGTAGACGTGCTTGCCCGATTTGAGGCAGGCGATCGAATGCTCGGCATGCTTCCAATCGGGCGTCGCAACGATCACCGCATCGAGGTGCCGCTCCTTGTCGAGCAGCTCCTGGTAGTCGGCGTAGACGTTCACAATCTGGTCGTACTTCTTGAGAATGTTTGCGGAGTATTTCTGATGATACGGCCAGATATCGCACACGGCCACGAAGCGCACGCCAGGGATCTTCAGGCAGCGCTGCATCAGATTGCGCCCCTGGCTTCCGGGTCCGATTATAGCAACCGCGATTACCGGCCCGGCCGGCGCGGACGCCGGCGGCTCCTGCGCCCAGGCCGGCGCGCTGATCATCAGCCCGGCCCCGACCGCCGCGGCCGTCTGCACAAACTCGCGGCGTGTGAGTTCATCGTGTGTACACGAACGCTGTTGGTCTGGCATCGTCGGCCCTCCAGGTGGCGTCAATTCAACCCTCAATCTATCGACGGGCCGCGCGTCAGGTCAAACGCGGCTTCATGGATTGTCGCTGCCGCGGCCGGCGTCTATCCTCGCCGGGTCATGCCTGACCCGAAGGCGAAGCTCTCGATCGTTGTGCCGGCCTACAACGAGCAGCACCGGCTGCGGCGCACGCTCGATCGCATCCGTGACTATGCCGCACGGCACGGGCAGCGCTTTGAGCTGATCATCGTCGACGATGGCAGTCGCGACGAGACCGCCGCCGTCGTGCGCGAATACATGCAGGAGCACGGGATCGAATGGCTTGACGTCCGCTTGCTATCAAATGAAACGAATCGCGGCAAGGGCTTCAGTGTGCGCCGCGGGATGCTGGAGGCGCAGGCCGAGCGCATCCTGATGTGCGATGCCGACCTGTCCGCGCCCATTGAAGAACTCGAAAAGCTGCACGGCGGCCTGGATCGCGGCTATGATATCGCCATCGGCTCGCGCGACATGCCGGACTCGGTGCTCGACCCGCCCCAACCGCTCACCCGGCGTCTGATGGCCTGGACGTTCCGGGCGCTGCGTCGCCGCGTGCTGTTGCCGGAAATTCGCGACACGCAATGCGGATTCAAGCTATTCCGCCGGGCCGCGGCCGTCGAGATCTTCTCGCGACAAACGATCGACGGCTGGATTTTCGATTGCGAGGTGCTGGGTCTGGCCGAGCGGCTCGGTTTTCGGATCAAGGAAGTTGGCGTTCACTGGCGCCACCATCCCGACAGCCGCGTTCGTCCGGTCCGCGATTGGTTCCACGCCTGGAAGGACTTGCGCAGGATTCGACGGAAACTCGCCAAGATGCCGACCAATCCGGCGGGTCACGATGTGACGTAGAGTTCCGACAGACGCGCCAGGCACGCCTCCGCGTCGCCGCTTTCGACCAGCATGGCATGAATCAATTCGCCGGCCTGCCGCTGAAACTGCGGCCAGCCGGGATAGCGCGGGCGGACGTAGGCCTGCCGCAGCGATTCGAGCGTGTCATGAAAGAAGCCGCCCGTCAACTCGTTGGCCTGGTCATCCGTCCAAGCCTCGCCATTTCCTGGCTGCCCGCCGTGCTCGACGTACAGCGTGCGCTGCACAGCCGCGCTGCATAGCCATAGAGCGTAGTCGCAGGCTTGCTCCGCGTGCCGGCATTCGGCCGAGACCGCCAACCCCGTTCCGCCCAGCGTCGCGCCGCGCACGCCGGGAATGCTGGCGAAGCGCACGCGT
The DNA here is from genome assembly GCA_036505095.1 of Phycisphaerae bacterium. GTDB lineage: Bacteria > Planctomycetota > Phycisphaerae > UBA1845 > UBA1845 > DASXUA01. The sequence goes on along the minus strand of DASXUA010000481.1, from coordinate 5,660 downwards.
TTCGGCGCAAACCGCGGCCGGCTGTAGTTGGTGTAACAAAAAGTCAATGGAATGTAGGCTAGATCGTCGAAATTCGACATGTGGACCAGCGCGTGCACGGGGTCCCAGTCCGTGCAGGCCGGATGGCTCACCCGCCGCATCTGCCGCAGCCATTCCAGCGCGCGCCGGCCGATATCCGGATCAACCAGCCGATCGGCTTGACCGGGCGGATCGCCCAGGCTGGCGCACAGCGTCAGAAATGAGCACACGGCATCCCGCGGGGAAAGTGGAATCGCCGCCCAGAGTCCGCGCGCGAGTAGCCTCTCGCCCTGCACGATCACGTCCGCCCACGACTCTGGCAAAGGCAGTTGGAGCAGATCGGGCCGATACGCGCTGCTCTGCATGCCCGCATCCACCGCCAGCGCCCATTGATGCCCGGCGTATTCGTAGCTGGCGTGGCTGGGACCCGCCGACTGCAGTGCGAGCGTCACGAGCGATTCGGCCTCGATGACTTCATCAAGTGGCAGCAGACACCCGCTTTGCGCCGCGCGGCCGATTTGCGGATGATCGACCATCAGCAGATCGTACTTCGCTGCCAGCGGCTCCAGCGGCGCGTCGCCGAAGTCCTTCAGCGATCGCCGATCCCACGTGACGCGTACATCACGCTGCGCCGCATACGGCTCAACGCTGGCCAGCAGCGGCGCGAGCCCTCGCGGATGGTCCGAGGTGATACCGCGCAGTTCGATCATCGGGAGGTTCTCAAGCGGGCCGGCCGGACCAGTGGGCGTCAGTCCATTTCTGCTCGCCGCCATTGCTGGTCACGGTGCGTTCGATGAAGTGTACGCCGCGTGCGCCGTCATAAACATCGGGAAAATCGTATTTCGGCCCGCCGCGTGCGCCGGCCTCGGCGCGGATCGCCTCGGCGACCGCGTTATAGATATTCGCGAACGCCTCGATGAATGCTTCCGGATGCCCAGACGGCAATCGTGTGTTCTTCTTGGCGGGGGCGCAGACATAATCGTTTCCACGGCGGTAGATTCGCTCCGGCTGTCCCTGCGGCTTGAATATCAAGTAGTTCGGTTCCTCCTGCCGCCATTCGAGCCCGCCCTTGGTGCCCCAGACGCGCAGCCGCAAATCGTTCTCGTTGCCGATGCAAATCTGGGACGCGTAGAGAATCCCGCGTGCACCGCTGGTGTAGCGGATCAGTAAATTGGCATCGTCATCGAGCCGCCGCCCCGGCACGAAGGTCGTCAGATCGGCACAAAGCTTGTCGATCGCTAACCCGGTGACGTACGACACGAGTTGCTCCGCATGCGAGCCAATGTCACCGATTGCCCCGCCGATGCCAGACCGCGCTGGATCCGTACGCCAGTCGGCCTGTTTCTGCCCGGTGGTTTCGAGCTTCTCCGCCAGCCAGCCTTGATTGTATTCAACGATCACCTTGCGAATCTCGCCGAGTTCGCCCTGTCGGATCATCTCGCGGGCCTGCTTGACCATCGGGTATCCGGAGTAGTTGTACGTCACCGCGAAGACGACGTTCCTTGCTTCGACTGCCCGGATCAACGCATTGGCCTGCTCCGAGCTGTGCACCAGCGGCTTATCGCAAACGACGTTCATGCCCGCCTTCACGAAGGCTTCGGCAATGGCAAAGTGCGAGTCATTCGGCGTCACGATGCTGACAAAATCGATCCGCTCGCCGGCCGGCAATCCAGCTTCGCCACGCACCATCTCCTGCCAGGTGCCATAGTTGCGCCGCTCATCCAGCCCCAACTCGCGCCCCGATGCCTTGGCCTTCTCGGGCGTCGACGATAGCGCCCCGGCGATGAATTCCACCCGCCCATCCAGACAGGCCGCCATCCGATGCACCGCCCCAATGAACGCATCCCGCCCACCGCCGACCATCCCCATGCGAAGCTTTCGCGGTTCAGTCGTCATGCATTCTCCTCCTGATGTACCGCCATTGAGAGCTGGAGCTTGGCGAGATTGACAAGGATATCTGACGTTGTCTGCTCTACCCGGCCTTGCCCACGACGGCTTCCAACGCACGTGCGATCAGCGCCGCGCGAGTCATGCGATGTTTCCTGGCATAACTGTCGGTCCGGCGCAATAGACTGGGCTGGATCGTGACCACCACGCGCTTAGCGGCCGTGCGGGCACGAGGGCTGGCGCGCTTTCGTCGGGCAGCAAGTTCCTCGGCCCGCTCGTCTGCCGTCATGGGACGAGCCGTGTCGGCGATGAATTCGCGGTCGAAAATCGCGACCTCGCGGTCCCATTCGTCAGCCGTCATCCGGCCATAGCGCCCAGGAAGGCGCGGGTTCATAGGTTTCTGCAATTTGCGGGTTCTCATCGAAGCCTCCGTCGCATGCGACGTTTCTCGTGGTCCCTTAACGGGCGGGCATGGACTACGAAAACACTCTTGTCCTCCTCAAGCACATAGACGACCTGCAGGTAATCGCCGGATGCCGTCTGGCCCCAAACCAAGCGCTTACGTTCGCCAGTAATATGCGGCCAGGGGCGCCGGGCATGCGTGACCGCAAATTCAGTTTCTTCCGGAGTCAGATTGTGGTCTGCAACCTTGGCACGGTTCCAAGCGTTCCATCTGAACCGGTAGCCCACGCGCACGATTATATCGTCCAGCCATCCACACAAACCAGCACCCGGAGGCTTGCCCTCAGCCCTATTCGGCGGCACGATAATGCCCGCATCCGACGGAGGGCGATATGCCTCGTGACCAAAAGCTTACCAGACGCGCGTTCTTAGGCGCGGCGGTGGCAACGGCCGTCGCGCCCTACGTGATAAGCGGCCGCGCCCTCGGCCGCGCCGCTCCGAGCGGGCGCATCACGCTTGGGATGATCGGCATCGGCAATATGGGTGGCGGGCACCTCGAGGCGTTTCTCGGGAACGGCGACGTGCAGATCGTGGCCGTCTGCGATGTCGATCGCACCAAGCGCGAAAACGCCCGAACCAAAGTCGAGGAGCAGTATGCGGCGGCAACTGAATCCGGGACTTACCACGGCTGCGACATCTACAACGAATTCGAAGAGCTGCTCGCGCGGCGCGATATCGACGCCGTCGTGATCGCCGTGCCCGATCACTGGCACGCCATCGTTGCTATCACCGCCTGCCGCATGGGCAAAGATGTCTACTGCGAAAAGCCACTGGCGCTGACGATTCGCGAGGCGCGCGAAATGGCCAACACCGCTCGCCGCTACGCCCGCGTCTTCCAGACGGGCAGCCAGCAGCGCTCGGACAATCTCTTCCGGTATGCCTGCGAATTGGTCCGCAATCAGCGCATTGGGAAGCTGCAGACCGTGCACGTCGGGATCGGCGGGCCGTCGCGCGAGAAGTACTTTTCGCCCGAGCCGGTTCCCGACGGCTTCGACTGGGAGCGCTGGCTCGGGCCGGCGCCCTGGGCGCCGTACAACGCCGAGCGCTGCAGCGGCGACTACGGCGGCGGCTGGCGACACGTGCGCGACTATTCCGGCGGTATGATGACCGACTGGGGCGCGCACCATTTTGACATCGCCCAATGGGGCATCGGCGCCGATGAAACTGGGCCGGTCGAAATCATTCCGCCGGAGAGCGGCCCACCGGACATCCGCACGACTCCGACTCCCGACAACACGCTCGTCTACAAGTACGCCAATGGGGTCACCATGTATCACGGCGGCGCGAACGGCATTCTCTTCACCGGCAGCGAAGGCAAGGTGGAGGTGAATCGCGGCTATTTCAAGACTTGGCCCGAGGAGATTGGCAAAGAGCCGATCGGCCCCAACGACCTGCATCTCTATGAGAGCAAGGATCACCGCCAGAACTGGCTCGACTGCATCCGCACGCGCAGCCGGCCCATTGCGGATGTCGAGATCGGCTGCCACTCGGTGACCGTTTGCCACCTCGGCAACATCGCCTATTGGCTGGCGCGCCCAATCCGCTGGGACCCGCACAGAGAGGAGATCATCGGCGATGCGGCCGCCAGCGCCTGGCTCGATCGGCCCAAGCGCGCGCCGTGGAGGTTGTATGTATAGGCAATGGATGGCCACGGTCGGAGCCGGGGACATGTTCGGCATGTTTCACCGAGCCCTGGAAGGGCGTAAGAATAGAGCCCACGGCGCAAGCCGTGGGTTAATGCGTACGCGCATTCCGCAGCCCCCGAGGGGCGGAAGAAGCGCGCATGACGCGGGCGCACGCCGGGTCGCGCGCCCCTTCGGGGCTTGGCTGTCCTTATGCCGCACAGTTCCCAGGGCTCACGCCGTGGGCTTTGCTCTCTCGCCGCTCCGCGGCTTTTGCGCGGCACTGTTTGGGTGCGCGCTGCTGGCCGCAATGCTGACAGGCTGCCAGGGAAATCTGCGCTCGTCGCGTATTTCAACTTCGGCACCATCCGAAATGGATGCGCTTCTCGCCGCGTTTACTGGACGGGCACCGATGCCCGCGCGCTCCGCGGGGCAGCTTCAGGCGGCGTACGGCATCGTCATTGACTCACTTGTCCCCGGCATGGGTGCCGACAACATCCTCGACCGCGAGCCCTCGCAAAGAACATTCGAGCAGATCGCGCTGCGCACCACTCGTCCGGGTGCCGAGCGCGAACGCGTGGCATTCTGCAATGCCACAGTCGTGCGGCTCGGGGACTGGACTCCCAAGCCGGCCCGCATCTGGCTGCTGCGACAGCTTGCACGCTGTGGCGGCCCCGAATCGGTTGGCACACTTGCTGGCCTGCTGGTCGATGCCGATCCGGATATCCGAGAGACCGCGCGCCGCGCGCTGCAGACGAACCCGTCCCCGTCCGCCGCAGTCGCGCTGCGGCGTGCTCTCGATCAGACCCGGTTGCCGGAATGGCGCGTGGCTTTGATCAACGCGCTCGCCGCGCGCCACGATGCCGGCAGTCGCGGCGCGTTCGCCAGATTCGCATCTGATCCCGAAACCTCGTTATCGGCCGCGGCCATCGCGGCACTGGCTGAACTAGGCGATCCGCGCTCCGTCGCAGCGCTGACAGATCTGGTGCGCGACCTCGATTCGCGGCGGCGCGAAGCCGCGCTCACCGCACTGCTCCGCTGCGCCGATCGCTGGTCGCACGATGGCCGCTCCGCGCCGGCCGCCAGGCTTTTCGAGGAGATAGCCGAAACATACGCTGCTGCCTCGATTCATCTGGCCGCGATCTGCGGCCTGGCGGCGACGCGGCGCGAGGCCGCGCTGCCGATTCTGCTGCAAGTCATGCGCGACGACGACGAATTCCTCGCGATTTCCGCCGCGGCCATCGCCACGGAAATTCCCGGCGACCGCGTCACTCAGCGCATCGCCGACGCGCTGCCGAGCACGCCGCCAGTCATTCAGGCCCGGCTTCTCGAGGGGCTTGCCGCGCGCGGTGGCGAGGCCGCACGCCGTGCGGCTTCCGACGCGCTGGCCAGCCGCGATCCCGAAGTCCGCGCGGCGGCCGCCCGCGCGCTGGGACGACTGGGTGATCGCTCGTCTGTCCTACCCCTCGCCCGCCTGGCCGCCGAATCGACCGGAACGGAGCGCGAAGCGGCCCGTGCGGGGCTCGCGCGCGTGCCCGGCGATGACGTTGACGCGGCCATCATCACTGCCGTAGGCAGCAGCGCGCCGGAGGTGCGCGCGGAGCTCGTGCGTAGCGTCGGCGCGCGATACAACCGCGCCGGACTGCCCACGGTTTTCAAGGCCGCCTCCGA
>DASXUA010000480.1:0-6820 GCA_036505095.1 Phycisphaerae bacterium | reverse complement strand
GGAGTGAGCAACAGCACGAGCGGCCGCGGCGTGTACGGCGAGGCCATCACTCTGAGCGGCGTGAACTACGGCGTCTACGGACGGAGCAACAGCTCAGAGGGAACCGCCGTGTTCGGCAGTGCGCCCGGGGGGGGCACCGGCGTGTACGGCATTAGCGACGGCGGGAGCGGCGTGGAAGGCCGGGCAAATGCGGCCAGCGGCTTCGGCAACGGCGTCTTCGGATCGAGCAACAGCACAGCCGGCAGCGGCGTGCACGGTTTGGCGGCTGCGTTCACCGGGACGACCTACGGCGGCCAGTTCCAGAGCGACAGCACGAGCGGGCGCGGTGTCTACGGCTATGCTAGCAGGTCGAGCGGCAGCGCCTACGGCGTGCACGGCCAGAGCAACAGCACGAGCGGGATCGGCGTGCTCGGCGGTGCGAGTGCGACCAGCGGCCTGACCTACGGCGTCTACGGACATAGCAGCAGCACGGCCGGAATCGGCGTGTACGGCCTGGCGAGCAACGTCAACGGCGGCAACTACGGCGTCTTCGGTGAGAGCCACAGCCTTTTTGGCTACGGCGTTTACGGGCAGAGCTACGGCGGCAGCCCGGCCTGGGGCGTCTACTCTTCGGGGGATTTCGGGGCATCGGGCACCAAGTCCTTCCGCATCGACCATCCCGACGACCCTGAAAACCAGTATCTCCTGCACTATGCCGCGGAAAGCCCCGAGGTCATCAACTTCTACCGCGGCACCGTGCTGCTCGACGCCGCGGGCGAGGCGGTGGTCGAGTTGCCGCCCTACTTCGCCAAGATCAACAAGACGCCGAGCTATCAACTGACGGCGGTGGGCGCGCCGATGCCTATGCTGCACCTGGCCGAGGAGATCAGCGAGGAGGCCCTGATCGCCGGGGCCAAGGCCGGCCCGGGCGAGGCCGCGCCGGTTTGCTCCTTCCGCATCGCGGGCGGCGTGGCGCGAGAGAAGGTTTGCTGGCGCGTCGAGGCCCTCCGTAACGACCGCTGGGTCCAGAAGCACGGCGCGCCGGTCGAGGTCGAGAAGCAGGGGTTGGAAATGGGCACGTACCAGCACCCCGAGCTGTACGGGCTGCCGGCGGAGATGGGCATGGACTACGATCGGGAGCGCGAGCGTCCGTCAGCGCCGACTTTGACCGACGGCACGCCGCGGTAGGCGGCGGGGAGCGCCAGGGAGCGAAGCAACTGGCGATTTATCGGCCGCGGCCAAGGCATTCACTGGGAAGACTTGAACGAAGACATCAGCGTCGGCGGCCTTCTGCCCGGGCGCGCATCGGGCGAGAGCCAGGCATCGTTCAAGCGCTGGTTGGAGGCGCGCGCCGCGCGCCGCCGCACGACCAGGCGGCGGCGACGGTAGCGATTGCCCGCTGGCTTACGTTCATGGTTCTGAAGCCAGCGCTACGCCGCGAGGTTACGGCCTTCGGGGCCGGGCTCGAAGAGATGCAGGTGCTCGGGGTCGAGAACGGCCCTGAGCTGCTGATCCGTCTGAATTTCCGAGCGGACCGGCACGCGCGCGACAAGTAGCAGACCGCTGTTAGTCCGTAGACGCACGTCTTTAACGTTCCCCAGCGGCTCAATTACTTCTACGCGAACCTCCACCGCCGTAAAATTCTCCGTGCTGCCAATTGAGTCGTGCTTGCGGCCGCAGACGTGGCAAAAGGCACCCTGGCGCGGCGCACCGCACCCAGCGCAGACGCCGCTGAGGATTGACGCGCCGCTGAGCATGACGTGCTCGGGACGGGTGCCGAGGATCATCTTTTGGCCATCGCGGGTCGCGGCGCGATCGGCCAACATTGGGCTCAGGCGAATGTGGGCATCGGGCATTTCGAAGTGGACGGCACCGTCAGCAGCACGAATCTGGCCTTCGAGGAAGTTCATCTGCGGCGTGCCGATGAAGCTCGCCACGAAACGATTAGCAGGCCGGTCGTGCAACTCCATCGGCGGGGCGATCTGCTGAATGATGCCGTCCTTCATGATGACGATGCGGTCGCCCAGCGCCAGCGCTTCCTCCTGATCGTGCGTGACATAGACGGCCGTGGTCTGCAGCTCGCGGTGCAGGCGCTTCAGCTCCCCGCGCATGTGCAGGCGGAGCTGGGCGTCGAGATTCGAGAGCGGCTCGTCAAACAGAAATGCGGCCGGTTTGCGCACAATCGCCCGGCCGACGGCGACGCGCTGCCGCTCGCCGCCGGACAATACGGCCGGCTTCTTTTCGAGCAGATGCCCGATACCCAGCATGGCGGCCGTCTCGTGCACCTTGCGCTTGATCTCGGCACGCGGCACGCGCCGCATTTTCAAGCCGAAGGCCATGTTGTTGTACACCGTCATGTGCGGGTACAGCGCGTAGTTCTGGAAGACCATAGCGATGTCGCGGTCCTTCGGCGCCACCCGATTGACGACGCGTTCGCCGATGCGGATGGTGCCCTCCGTAGCATCCTCCAGACCGGCAATCAGACGCAGCGTGGTGCTCTTACCGCAACCGGACGGACCGACGAGAACGACGAACTCCCGGTCGGCGATGTCCAGGTTGAAGTCCTGCACCGCGCGAACTTTGCCCGGGTAGAGCTTGGAAACATGCTCAAAGCGGATGCTGGCCATGTCTCAGGCGATCATATCCGCCAGCGGAAGCGGCAGAAAGCGGCACCTTAGCTGGCCACGCGTTGCCGATGGCCAATTGCGTATTGTCCCGATCGCAGGGATACTCGTCCCGCGGAAAAAGGCGCGGGCTGGGTCCGGACGACTTGGGAGGCGAGCGATGAATGGCTTACAGCGTTACGCGCCGCTGATCGGTCGGGTTCTGCTGTGCGCTATCTTCCTGTTGAGTGCCTTCGGCAAGCTCACGCACTGGTCGGCCACCGCCGACATGATGGCCAAGCGCGGCTTCCCGGCCGTATCGTTCTTCCTGGCGTGCTGCTGTTGGTGTTCATCGTGATCGCGACGCTGAAGTTCCATAACTTCTGGACTTATCCGGAGGCCGAGCAACAGAACCAGATGATTCACTTCCTCAAGAATGTCGCGATCATGGGCGGTCTGCTGCTGCTGATGGCTCACGGTCCCGGGCCCATCAGCGTCGATCGGCGGAAGCGGCTCTCGTGAAACATTGACTTCAAAAAGGGGAGAAGACCGCATGCCTGGCGGAAGAGTTGTAGCAGTCTGGCTGCTGATCGGCGGCAGCATGCTGACGCTCAGTTCGTGTGCGCCGATGGTTTCGGGACCGCGCACGGGCGACAATGGCAACGTCAACGCGCCGGCCAACCGCAACGCCAACACGTCCATCAACGCAAACCGGAACGTGAACGGCACCGGTCCGGCAACGCGCGACAAGTTCGCGTTATGGACGGATGGCACGCAGCTCCGCGGCGCGAATATTTTTCAACGGCGCGTCTATCCTGATCTGGATGGTCCCGACTTCCTGGGTCCGGGGCCGCTCGGTCCGCCCTACACGCAGGCTGATTTCGACCAACTCGCGGCGCTGGGGGCCAATTACGTCAACATCTCGCATACCGGGATTTTTTCGCAGGCGCCGCCGTATCAGGTCGATCCGGACGTGCAGGCCAATCTCGACCGGTTACTCGACATGATTGCGGCGGCCAACATGTTCGCGGTGATCAGTTTTCGCAGCGGACCGGAACGCGGCGAGTTTGCACTGATACAGATTCCCGGGCTGCCGCCGGAGCTGACCGACCAGAGCGTGTGGCAGAATCAGGCCGCACAGGACGGCTGGGCGGCGATGTGGCGCTACACGGCCGAGCGCTATCGGGGCAATCCCATCGTGGTCGGATACGACCTGATGGTCGAGCCGAACGCGCCGGCGCTGCTGAACATCTTCAATCCGAGCGAGTTCTACCTGGCCTATGCCGGGGCAATAAACGACTGGAATCGATTCTATCCGGGCGTGCTGGCGGCCATCCGCGCGGTGGACGAACAAACGCCCGTGCTGGTGGCGGCGAACGGCTTCAGCGCGGTCAACTGGCTGCCATCGTTGCAGCCGACGGCGGATGCACGCACCGTCTATGCCGTCCATCCCTACGAGCCTGGCAACTACACCACGCAAGACCCGCAGAACCTGACGCTGCGCTATCCCGACATGTTCGACGCCGACGGTGATGGCACCATCGATCAAGTCGACCGCGCCTGGCTGCAAAACGAATTGGCGCCGATAGAGACGTTCGCGCGCGCGACCGGCATGCCCGTGGCGGCCAACGAATTCGGCGCGCAGCGCTGGGAGCCGGGTGCGGCCAACTACGTCTCGGACGAAATGGACATTTTCGAGCAACTGGGCATCAACTACGCCGTTTGGCTGTGGATGGCGGCTCATCCGCCCGCGGCCGAGGACGACGCCTTCAATCTCCGCCACGGTCCCGACCCGAATAATCACGCCGAGGTGACCAGCGAGCTGCTGGACGGAATCAACTCACATTGGCAGAGGAATACCGCCAGACCGTCTCCCTGAGGGGCGAGTCCGCCGACGCGACAGAATGAAATTATGGCCGCTGCCGCCTTGTCGCTCTCGAAGCGCTCTCAGCGGCACCTGCGGCATACATTTGCGGCTGGGCACGCTCTGAGGGCTTCGCGGCATGCAGCATGCCCATCAGGCAAGGTGCGCGGCGCACTATAGTCGATTCACGTGAATCGAACGCAGCGCGGCCCGGGGAATACCCCGACGACCAGAAAGGATTGAACCATGTTATCCCTATGCGCAACCCTGATGAGCGCGGCCCTCTGGGCGCAGTCCGATGCCCGGGCCGTGATGACGTTCGCACATGCCTCGCCGGATACGCCCACGGTGGACGTGTGGATCAATGGCAAGAAGGAGATCAGCAATCTGGCATACGGAAAGGCTTCCGACCCCTGGGAGCTGCCCGAAGGTTCCGTGCAGATCGACTTGAAAGAGAAGGATAAGACCTTCCTCTCGCAAAACATCAAGGTGAAGGCCGGTCAAACATACATACTGGCCGCGATCGGCATGGCGGTCGAGCTGCGCGCCGATGTGATCGAATGCGAGAACAAGGCCGGCAAGGCCAACACAATCGTGATGAACGCCAGCCCCGGCTCAGCCGCGATCGACGTTTACATCGATGGCGATAAGCAGAAGAGCATCGCCTATGGCAAGCGTTTCGGCACGGTGCAGGGGCCGGGCAAGCACAAATTCGAGCTGAAGGACAGCAGCGCCACGCTGCTGACGAAGGAGATCGAACTGAAGGCCGATACGTTCTATTGCCTCCTGGTCACCGGCTATAGCAGCGGCGAGCCCAAGCTGGGCCTGACGACAGTGGAGGTATCGTTCGCGCCCAAGAAGGCCAAGTAAGCGCGACTTTTCACCCGCGGAAACTTTGGCGTGGTTCATCGCGGGTTGCAAACGCGAGCATCCGCGAGGGCCCAGGTGCGTTCACCAGAACGCATCGCGTCCCCTCGCGGATGCTCGCATCTTTTTCAATCGACCGCGGCCGACAGGCTGCGACCGACGATATCGTCCACAGTCGACGACCAGCCGCATTCCGGACAGCGCACCTCGCGCAACCCCACCAGACTGTAACCGCAATCCGGACAGCGGATCGCCCCCTCGAGGTGCGTCAGGGCGCCGGGCGCCGGCCGGTGTGTGCGCCAAATCCAGGCCGTGCCAGAAAGCCAGGCAGCCAGCACCAGCAAGGGCAGCACATTTCTGACGGCGTCCCAGAGCTTTTCCACGACCGCGTTCGACCAGACGGCGCTTCCGTCCGGGATCAACACGCTGGCGGGCACAATCGCGGCCGCGGCGGCCAGCAGTAATGTCCAGCGGCGCCGCGCCGGCGTCCAATGCACGACCCGACGCCAGAGCGCCAGCCACACGCCGACCGCGATCACCGCGCATACTTCGTACGCGACGAACCCCGCCCAGGGCCAGCTCGATGACGTAAAGTGATCGACCGTCACTCCTACGACAATGAACACGCCTGGCAGCAGCGGCATCAAAGCCATACCCATCGCCAGCCGAACCATGTTCGCAGACATTCCAGTTCTCTCCTCTAAGTGTGCGGCGCGTCGCCGGCGGTCCGAAAGCAGCACCTCCGCCCACCAGATCAATCCGGCGGCCACGCACCACAGCCCGGCCAAGCTCGAGCTTTGTCCAAAACGGAGCACATCGTCCGCGCCGCACCCGCCGACGGCCCAGATCGGCTGCCAAATCACCACTTGGGCAATGACCAGCAGGCCCAGCGCGAAGGTGGAAACAATTCTTGGCCCCGTCCAGCGGACGTACCTGCGCCACACGCGCAGCGTCAGCGCGCACAGCGCCACACTGGCGACCAGACAAGCGGATTGCAGCCCGTCCTGGCCAAGCAAGTCCCCGATCACACCGGCCATATAGAAGATGGCCACGATCAGCGGGACAAATCCCAGCAGCATCGCAATCCGCGCCGCGCGATCGTTCATGGCACCGGCCATGATAGACTGTCCGTCGCCGGCCGCTATCACCGCCTCATCGCGCGTGGTCACTTCTCACCGCCCGCTATACAATTCGCCGCCATGACACTGGCCGTCCGTTGCGTGGACCTGCACAAGCAATACGACACGCGCAAGAAGACCAAGGTCGACGCGCTGCGCGGGCTGGATTTGGAAATCCAGGCCGGCGAGTGCTTCGGGCTGCTCGGTCCCAACGGAGCGGGCAAGACCACCACGGTCGAAATCCTGGAGGGTCTGCTGCCGCCGACCTCCGGCGAGGTCGAAGTGCTCGGCTTGCGCTGGGGCCGGCACGATGAAGAGCTGCGGCAGCGGATCGGCATCAGCCTGCAGGAAACGCGCCTGGCCGACAAGCTCAGCGTGCGCGAAACGCT
>DASXUA010000479.1:0-2589 GCA_036505095.1 Phycisphaerae bacterium | reverse complement strand
CGTCATTACACGCTCATGCGGCTGGCGCTGCCGCGCGATGCCGCGTTCTGCATCACGGCCAGTCCGGCCACGCAGTTATCGCTGGCCCGGACCGCCGACCAGCAGGCCGAATCGCTGATTCGCGACATTCGCGACGGCACGCTCAACGCACAGCTCGATATTCCGCCGCAGTTGCGCGCCGCGCTTCAGCCGCACTTGCGGGCCGATACACCAACCGCCGCACGGCTCGAGCAACTCGCCGCGCGCCACGGACGCCTGCTACCCAAGCATTACTGGCGACTGGATTTCCTGGCGAATTGGACCGGTGGCACGATGGGACTCTATTTGCGCGATTTTCCGGAGTACTTCGGCGATACGCCGGTGCGCGACATCGGCCTGCTGGCCAGCGAAGGCCGGATGAGCATCCCGATCACCGACGGCACCGCGGCCGGACTGCTGGACGTGGTCAACAACTTCTTCGAATTCATCCCCGTCGAGGAGTATGAATCAGCCAGCCCGAGCGTGCTGCGCTGCCACGAGCTGACCGCCGGCCGCGAGTACTACATCCTGTTGACCACCTCGGCCGGATTCTATCGCTATGACATCGGCGACGTGGTGCGGGTGGTCGACTACGTCGGCCCGACGCCGATGATCGAGTTCCTCCACAAAGGCGCGCACGTCAGCTCGCTCACCGGCGAGAAGATCAACGAGCGGCAGGTGGTGCTGGCCTTCGAGCGCGCCTGCCGCACGCTGGGCCAGGAATCCGGTCTGTTCGTGCTGGCCCCGCACTGGGCCGACCCGCCCTTCTATCGATTGCACCTTGACGGACCAGCATCTGGCGGAAGCCTGGCGATCGAAATGGATCGCCAGCTTCAAGCCATCAACGTGGAATACGCCTCCAAGCGCCACAGCCAGCGCCTCGGCCCGATCGAGCCACACCTTCTGCCGCCCGGCACCTTAGCGCAAGCTGATTCGCTGCTGGCAACCCGGCACCGCCGCGCGAACGACCAATTCAAACATCGCTATCTCTTCACGCGTCTAGGAGAGGACAAGCACCTGGTGCTTACGGATTCACGCGTGAATCGCGATTGCGCCGCGGCAAGTTGAGGGCCCACTGCAGACCGCCAAGATGGTCAGCTACGCGCCCGCATTGCCGTGACCCGCCACACTGGCGGGAATAAGCACGGAAAAGACCTCACGATCGAAATCGATGTCCAGCCGCGCGCGAAGCTGCCGCAGACTCAGCATCCCGAGCGTGCTGCCGTCGCACGGGGCCGGAAACACGCTCCAACCATCACCGGTCGGGACCTTAATCGGTTCTTCGATATCCGGCTGTCGGCCCTCCGGGTGGATCCAGGCGTTACAGAACCAGGCGGGCGCAGATAGGGCTTCTCCGTCCGCAAGCCGTACTGTGCGCCGCTCGAGCTCACCGAAATCCTCATAAGCTTCGCAGACGCCCTCGAAATGTGCTTGCGACATTGATCCCCAGGAGTTGTTGCCGGAGTCCAGCAGCGCAACAAATGCACGAGTATGCTTGAGTTGCAATAATCCGCCTGTAAACGTCTTTCGCGTGCATGCCACCGTTACTTCCAAGGCGTAGTCTGACCGCTCTCCGCGATCCAGGCGCCGGCGCGATCGTTTCGTGAACGGTTTCCGATCCACGAGCGCCAGCATCTGAGTCGCGGAGTTCACGCAGGCTTGTCCTCAGATTCCAAGCGTACGTTGTACTCCGGAAATGGCTCCTCCTGAATGAGCCGGATGTAGATTTCCAGTTCGGGTATTTCCTGCGCAAAACACGCCCGCACGGCATCTTCTTGTGAACTGTAGATGCCGACGCGGCGGTCACGATGATAGGCCACCCATTCGCCCAGATGGGACTGCAGGAGGAGCGGCAGTTCGCGCTCGAACATCTCTATACTGACGCGTCGCGGCCTGGGATGCGCGGCAGGCGAAGGTTGGACGTTTTGGTGAGGTTTATGCATGCGCGTAACTCCCAGAGAACGCGCCTTAACGCGAATCACAGGCGGCAAGGCTAGCTAATCCTAGCCTCTGATGATGCCGACCTCAACAAGTGATTGGGTGTCGGCGGTACGACAGCCCGAATATACTCGCCCGCATGGAAGCTACAAACCGTTATTCCCTGGTATTTGTCGTGGGTCTTTCGTGCCTTTTCGCGGCCAGCACCTGGTGCGGCTGCAAGGAACGTAGTGACGGCCGGTCTGGCGATGACGGCCGGCCACGTCTGGCCGTCATCACGCCCCACGATGAGCGCATTCAGAAGGCGTTCAGCGAAGGATTCAATGCGGCGCGGGCGCGCGCGGGGCAGCCGCCCGTTACGTTCGAGTGGAACATTCAGGGCACCAACGAGGCCGTCAAGTTCATCATCGGCGAGTTCAGCGCAGCCGCGCGCCAGGGGCGCGATACCGGCACCAACTACGACATGCTCTTCGGCGGGGGAAGGCCGGCGATGGATGCGCTCAAGAAGGCTGGCTGCACGCAGGCCGTGCAGGTTTCGCCGGACATTCTAGCAGGCATTCCCAAGACGCTGGGCGGCATCGCGCTCTACGATCCCGACGGCCATTGGTTCGGCTGCGTGCTGGCCGCGTTCGG
>DASXUA010000478.1:0-2354 GCA_036505095.1 Phycisphaerae bacterium | reverse complement strand
CCACCGTGAATCTGCAGGATCAAGGGATAGCGCCGCCCGCGTTTGAATCCCGGCGGGCGCAGCAGCCAGCCGCAGATTTCGCCGCCCCGACCGCGGCTGCGGATCGGCTCGGGCGTGGCGAGTTGCACAGTGCGGAGCAAGTCGCCGTTCACATCGGTGATCCGGCGGGGTGCCCCGCGCGGGTCTGTCATATCGATCACGTGCACATTGGCCGGATCGAGCGCGCTGGTTAGGACCAGCGCGGTCCGATCCGAATGTCGCGCGCGCGAAACATTACTGACGCAGACATCGCCGCCGACGCGCTGCCGCACTCCGGGATAGCGTTGGCCATTGTCCCGGCTGGAACGCCGGGGACGCGCGTCAGCTTCATACAGGTGACACGCCCCGCAGTCGCTCACGGTGAAACAAACTTTCGAGCCGTCATGCGACCAGACCGGCGCTGCGCCGTCGAATTTGATCTCCGTCACATCGCTGAGGGTGAGATTGAAGCAGTGATTGTCGACGCCCGGCGTCAGGTTGCGCGCCCGCCGGCCATCGGCCGCGATGATCCATACGTGCAGGTTGTGCAGGTTGAACTCACCCTGCTTGCCGAAGTGTCCGAGATAGGCGAACGCGCTGCCGTCCGGCGACCAGGCGTAGCCGGTTATCGGACCAAAACGCTGCGTGACCTGCCGCATGCGACCGCCCGATGCCGGCATCACGAAGATGTCGTTGTTATCCAGATCGAGGTCCGGATGGGGCCGGCGATTGCAGAGGAAGGCGATCTGCCAGCCGTCGGGTGACCAGCGCGGCATGAGGTGCTCGTAATCGCCGCGCGTCAGGCGCTTCGAGCGCCCGCCGGCGGTGCTGACGGTGTACAGGTGCTGATAGTTACCGTTCCATAGGCCGACGCCGTCCAGCTTGTGCAGCAGCCGGCGGATGTGCAGGAATTCGGGGCCGCGGGCGAGGTCGTCTTTCTTTTGGTCGCGCTGCAGCCTCTGGCGAGCGCTCTTGGCGCGATAGGCATACACGATGCGCCGGCCATCGGGCGCGAAGTCAAAATCGCTCACGTCGCCATCGCGGTCGGTCAGGCGCACGGGCTCGCCGCCTGCCATCGAGAGCTTGTAGACGCAGTTGGCCTTCTCGCGATTGGAGATGAACGCGAGCGTCCCGCCGTCGGGCGACCACTTCGGCGTGCGGTTCACATGATCGCCGAACGTCAGTTGCCGCAGCGGCCCGCCGTCGGCCGCCACCAGATACAGATGCGTGAAGTTCTTGTTTTTCGGCAGATCGGGCTGGGTGATCGCGATGACCACCTGCGCGCCGTCCGGCGAGATTTCCGCTTCGTTGATCACCTTGATGCGAAACAAGTCTTCAGCTTTGATCGCGCGTGTTTTCGGCATCGGAGTCCTTTCGTGAACCGCCAAGAGGTAACCGCCAAGACGCCAAGGATGATCAGAACCCCCCACGCGAGTGGGGGGCGACCTCCGTACGCTGAACGCGTACGCAAGTCACCCCTCCCTGGCGGGAGGGGTTCTGAGTGGCGTCCTTGGCGTCTTGGCGGCAATCATAAATGAGGCGCCGCATCAAAGCGAAGCTCACGCTGCGCCTCCGCGTGCGCTTCGAGCCAGGCCAGCACCAGCGCCACGTAGGAATCGCGGATCATCGGCAGTCCCGAAAGCCCCAGTCGTGTGCGGACGGCGTCAATCGTCGCTACGTCCGGCCCTTCGATCTCAACGAAATGGCCGAGCATCGGCAATTCATCCAGTTCGACGTGCGCCCCGCCGCATGACCAATGCTCGCGGCGCTTTTCATACACAAGCTGCGGCTCAAATCCCAGCCCGCGCAGCAAGTCTCCCAGGCGCAGGGCATCGGAAACTTCGACCTCCAGTTCGTCGCGCTCCTTGTAGGGACTCGGACGCACGGGTCCTTTGAAAGTGAGCGTCGCGCGCTGCGCCGGGCCTTCTTGCACCTGAACCGAGCGCACGCGCAAGCCGACGCCGCGTTTCCGTAGCGCTGCCTGCGGCGTATCGAAGATCCAATTGGTCTCCAGACCGCGGTAGACCAACGCTGCACCCGCGCTGCGCAGCGCTTCCCGTAGCGGATCGTGCGAATCGACCTTGTGCTTGGCTTCGAGTTCGCGCGCCATCGCGGCGACCCTTAACGTCTGCGCCGTGGAGCGCCGCCCACGAGGGGCGACGCTACACAGCGACGATATTGACCAGCCGGCCCTTGACCACGATCACCTTGCGGACGGTCTTTCCGGCCAGCTCGCCGCGGATTTTCTCGTCCTGCAGCGCGGCCGACTGCAGCGCGGCGTCGTCGGCGTCGGCCGGCACCCGCACGCGGCTGCGCAGTTTCCCGGAAATCTGCAC
>DASXUA010000477.1:0-3568 GCA_036505095.1 Phycisphaerae bacterium | reverse complement strand
CTTCCCGCACGTCAGCGACTCACCGACCGCAAACAACGTCGTCTCAGACATGACCCGCAGCGCCTCCATGCTCTGCCTGCTTCTTACCACGACGCGGCCCAAAAAGATATCGGTTGCTCGATTTTTTCACAGGCTCTCAGGACTCAGGTCGAAGATCCGCCCGTGGCGGGACTCAGCTCTCAGGACTTCTGCTGGCTGCCAGCGCCTGAATCGCTGCGAAGATTTTCTGCGTCGCGGCGCGGACGGCGTCGCGTCCGGGCGCGCCGGGACCGGCGAATTCCGAGAGGTCCACCGGCGGTCCGAAGCGCACCTCGACCCGGTGCCGATGCCTCAGGGAGTCGAACACGTCGTCGAAGTAAGCGGTGCCGCTGATGTGCGCCGGGATCACCGGCGCGCCGGTCTTGAGGGCCATCAGTGCCAGGCCGTCCTTCAGGTCGTGCGGCTGGCCGGGCACCGGGATGCCACCCTCGATGAAGATGCCGAGGGCCTTGCCGTCCTTCAGGGCGCGCAGCGCCTTCTTGGCGGCCACGATGTCGGCCTCGTCGCGGCGCACTGGGATGCAATCGATCATGCGCATGAAGATTTTCGCGATCGGTATGTTGGTGTACTCGGCCGCCACCATGAACGAGATGACGCGATAGCGACAGGCGGCCCACATATACAGCGGATCCGGTGTGGACACGTGATTGGCCGTGATGATCACCGCTCCCTGGCGCGGCACGGTACAGCGCCCCACCATCCGGAAGCGATACCAGAACTTCACGATGAACTCGAGCACGTTGGACCAGAACGCGATCTTCATCGGCAGCGGCGAAGCCCGCAGCCGCACCCACAGCGTCCACGCTCCGGTCGCGATTACGCCGGCCGAGACGGCCAGCAGCACGTAGCCAACCCAGGCGTCGATGTTTTGCCATTCGGGGATGCCCAGCCAGCCCGTCGCGATCAGCAGCCCGAGGATCGTGCCGGTGTCGAACACGCCAAACACGCGGCCGCGGAAGCGGTCCGGCACGATCCGCTGAAGCAGGGCGTTGTAGCTGGCCGCGATCGCGGCTCCAAACGTGCCGGCCACCACCACCGACACGGCCCCCAGCACATGCGCGGCACGCGGTGCGAACGGCAGGAACGCACTGAGCGTCAATCCCAATAGTCCCAACCCGACTCCGAACAAGCCCCACGTGATGGCAATCTCACTGCGCAGCGCCGGGCCCAGGAGCATGATGATCAGCGCGCCCAGAATCAGACCGGCTCCCAGCCAGGCCTGAAAGAACGCCATGGCCGGGTAACCGCCGTGATAGACATTCTTCACGATCGCCGGCACAACGCTGCGGACCGTGGCGCCGGCGAACCAGAATACCACCGCGATCAGCAGGAGCTGCGCGACGCGCCGGTGCGTCCAGACGTAGCGGAACCCGGCCAGGAATTGCGCACTGGCGTCCAAGCCGGGCGAGGCTGAAGCCTGAAGCCTGAACCCTGCCTGCCCGCCGTGGCGGGAACCCTGAGCCCTTATCCCAGTCAGCAGCAGCGCGCTGCACAGGAACGTGGCAGCATCGATGCGAAAGGCCCATTGCGGCGCATAATACTTGGCCAGCAACCCACCCAGCCCGGCCGAGAACATGGTCGCGATCATGCCCAGGCCGTTGATCATGGCATTGGCGCGCACCAGATCGTCCGGCTGCACCAGCATCGGCAGCAACGACGAACGGGCGGGCGAGAACATCGCCGCGAAGATTCCCACGAAGAACATCGGCACGAACGGTCCCCAGTATCCGAATACCTCGCAGCGCGCGATCAGGTAGGCGAAGTTGAACATCACGACCATGCGGACCAGGTCGGCCGTGATCATCAGCCCGCGGCGCGGCAAACGGTCGGCCAATCCGCCCATTACCGGCCCGAGCAAAAAGAACGGCGCCATGAAAGCAAAGGTGATCCGCGCCTGCAGCGGCGTGATGTTCACCCCTTCGCCCAGGGCGTTCTGCGTTTTGAGGACGGCCATTTCCGACAGGTGGTCGCCCAGGGCGCTGATGGCGTAGGCGCACCAGAGCAAGAGAAAGTTGCGGTTGGCCAACAGCGGGAGCTTCAGTCGGATCATCCGGGCCGGGGGAGTGTATGCCCTTGACACGCCGCGGGCGAGGCCCGCTCGCTACGCGAGCGAGCCGCAAAGCGGCTCGCGGCGTGTCAAGGGTATGCAGCGCTGCCGGACGCTGCAATCGAGAAAAACCGTTGACCCTCTGGCGCGAATCGCTAGGATGATCTACTGTCGCGCCGGCATGGAGGCATTGCGCGGTCGGGGCCAGGGACGGCGCTGGGTGCTTGCGCTCCGCCTGACTCGCGAGGGAAATCCCTGATGCAGCTTTCCGCCACGCTCTCCACGGATCGAGGTGATATCGTTGTCGAGCTTTTTCCGCAGCACGCGCCGCTGACCGTGGCGAACTTCGCCAACCTGGCGCTGCGCGGCTACTACGACGGGCTCAAGTTTCACCGGGTCATCGCGGAATTCATGGTCCAGGGCGGCGATCCGACCGGCACGGGCAGCGGCGGTCCGGGCTACACCTTCCGCGACGAGTGCACGTCGGTCCTCAAGCATGACAAGCCCGGCATCCTGTCGATGGCCAACGCCGGCCCCTGCACCAATGGCAGCCAGTTCTTCATCACGCACGTGCCCACGCCCTGGCTCGATGGCAAGCACACGGTCTTCGGCCAGGTCACCAGTGGGCAAGACGTGGTCAACGCCGTTCAGCAGGACGACAAGATCAACAAGCTCGCCATCGACGGCGACACGACCCCGCTCTTCGCCAAAGTCGAGAAGGACCTGGCGCGCTGGAACAAGATTCTCGACGAGCGCTATCCGGTGAAGGTGTAGTCGGGGGCTTTGCCCCTGGCGCGGCCGGCGGTGGGCGCGCTATCGCGCCAATCTCTCGTTCAACCAACGATGAATCAGTCGGGTCGGTGTAGTGCGCCGCCGCTTGGCCTCGCGCTGCAGCCGTCGCCAGGCAGATTCATTCACCTCAATGATGCGGCTCTCGGGTCGGACGAATACGACTTGCGGCTCCTCTTCCACTTCATCGAGATAATCCGTGATCTGATGCGTGTCCCAGAATCGGGCTTCCTCTTGTTCGCTGGCGAATTTTGGAATTCGTGATTTCATGCCTGGCATGCCGCTCACGGTGACGCGAACAGTGTGAAGAGCTGCCCGGCGTCGCGCAGGTCAACGTCGGCATCTTGATCGAGATCACTGCTGGTGCAGCTCGACGCGACGGGCACCTGCGGACCCATCAGGCAGTTGCGCAAGATGGCGTAGTCAGCCAGATCAACCATCCCATCGTCGTTCAAGTCGCCGGGCACCGGGACTGAAGGGATCAAAACATCAGCGAACACCATCAGGTGATCCGAGGCCAGCACGCTGGTGCCGGGCGGAAGCGGATTGCCGTATTTCGGCAGACCGCCGGGATAGCCTTCATCGGCCGAATCATAAACCTCCGCGCCGACGACCGTAACCATGTCGCTGCGCCAGATGTAGTCGAGTCGCCGCTGCGAGCCGGGATAGGTGTCGTCGAGATGATCGGGCGCG
>DASXUA010000476.1:0-13199 GCA_036505095.1 Phycisphaerae bacterium | reverse complement strand
TCGGCCGCCGCCTGATGAAAGCGGTTGAGCAGCGTTCGGCCCTTGATCCGCAGCAGCAGGCGCAGTTCAGGTGACCCGGGAGTTCGGAGTCGCGAATCTGTAGCGTCGGGCCTCGTGCCCGGCGCATCGTGGGCGGCGCCGCCCACAAGGGGCGACGCTGCAGCCTGGACCCTGAACCCTGAACTCTGAACCCTCATGCCCGCTCCACCGGTCCGCCCGGATCGCCTCCGGTCAGGTCGAGGAAAATACGTTCGAGTGAACGCTCATGGGTAGCTGTCCCGCGCAGCTCGGCCAGCGAACCGACGGCCACGAGCTGCCCACCATGAATGATCCCGATGCGATCGGCCACGGACTCGGCCACCTCCAGCGTGTGCGTGCTCATGAACACCGTGCAGCCGCGGCGCGTCCGCTCCGTGAACAAATCCTTGACCACGCGCACCATGCGCGGATCGAGCCCGACCATGGGCTCGTCCACCACCAGCACGCGCGGTTCGTGGAGCAGGGCCGCCGCCAGGGCGACCTTCTGCTTCATGCCGTGGCTGTAGCTTTCAGTGAGCTGATCGAGAAATGCCGCCATATTCAACTTCGCGGTCAGCACGCTGAGACGCTCGTCACGAATCGCGTCGAGCACCTGATACATCTCGGCCACAAAATAGAGAAACTCGCGCCCGGTGAGCTTGTCGTACAAGAACGGTTGATCGGGCACGTAGGCAAGCTGGGCCTTCGCCGCCAAGCCATCATTGCACATGCGATAGCCGCAGACCTCGACTTCACCGTCGCTGGGCTGCAACAGACCGGCGATCATTTTAATGGTCGTGGTTTTACCGGCGCCATTCGGTCCCAGGAACGCGAACAACTCACCATACGGAATCGTCAGGCGCAGATTGCGCACCGCCAGCTTGGCGCCGTAGCGCTTCGTGACGTTTTGCAAATCGATGGCGGGCGCAGTCATCACTAATCTTGTCTACAACTCGTGAGGCGGAACATTGCGGTGCCGGGCCGCTTCGCGCGCCGCGCGATCAAACGGCTCCGAGCGCAGCGTCAGCCGGCCCAAGAGCGGCAGGTCGAGCTCCTGCTGCACGACCGTGCCGCTGGCGGTAACCCACGCCCGCGCTGCGCCGGCTTCGACCACGAAGCACTCGACGCCGCCTTCGGGCGTCGCCAGCGTAACCTTGCTGGTGACACGCGCCAGCATGGAAGTGAACCTATTGCCGCGCCCCATCAGGATCGCGAGCGGATCGATCACACACATGCGCCAGGTCTGGCCCACGTGCAGGTCCGGCATCGCCGGGAACGGATCAACGCTGCCGCTGATCATGGAGGCGTCGGCCGAGCTGATTTTGAACGTCTGCCGGATGGGCCCGGCGTTCACATCGAATGCCAGTTGCGCCCCGAAGCGCTCACCCTTCAGCGTAATGGGCACATCGGCCCCGCGAACCTTCATGTCGAAATCGTCGAGGGCTCCGTCCGGCGCATAGTGCAGATCGAGTTCGATGCGCAGGAGCGGCGGGAGTAGTGGAATGCCGTCGAGCGCGACGAGTTCATCGCGCGAGACAATGCCGCCGCTCGTCGAGTAAGTGCTCCAGACCGTCCCGCGCCGAAAGCCGTGCGCGTCGAAGATGCCCGTCTGATGCTCGAGCGTGCGATTGGCAAGTCCGGCACGCGTGACGCGCGGCGGAGTCGTGGCCGTCCAGGCCGGCCAGATATCGTGCCAAGCCAGCCAGGCCATCGCGGCGCACCAGAATACGACAATCGCCCATCCGGCAATGCGTTGCAAACGATGATCCTCGCGTCCGGTCCGCCGAATGTTATGAGCCGCGGGTGAAGCGGGTCAAACGACTCCGGCGAACTCAAGACAAGATTTGACCCGCATCAGCGCTCGGAGCGCAAAAAGCACGCCAGCGCATCGAGCAGTTCCGCGCGCCGCACGTCAGTCGGGTCGAGCAGATTGCACGCAAAGAGGCGGGTGCGTTGCGGATCGTGTCCCAGCCGCGAGAGCAGACATTCAATGCGCTCGACGCATTGACGCAGCACCGGCCCGGCCTGATCCGGCAGGCTGTTGATCACGACGACATCGCTTTCGGTCAGGCCGTGATAGGCGGGTTGAAGCTGGATGCGCGAGGCCAGCTCATCGCCCAAGGGCGAATTGAGGAACGAGCGCATCTGGCTGTCGGTCAGGTCGGGGCGCTCCTCGCTGCTGCTGCTGTCCAGATCGTGCGTGCCCTCGTCGGCAAAGAGGCCGAAAATCTCCGAAGCGAACACGGTGGTGTCGTTGAGCACCTGCTTGAAAGCGTCGGCCGCCTGCCGCGGCGTGCGGAAGACCTCGTCGAGCTGCCGCGGCGCGGGCATCACAAACACGCGATGATCGTAGGGAAAGGCGTGTCGCAGATGCGGATCGGCATCGGCCTCGATCAGTACCTGGCCGTGCCGATCATGGCGGCGAATGGCGCCCAGCGCTTCCGGGAGAATCTCGAAAATCCGCTCGCGATCGTAAGCGACCCAGTCGCTGGAGGCGAAGCCCTGCTTCTCGCCCGGATCGCACAGCCGCAGCGGCGGCGTGCTGCCGTTATCACGGCAGGTCAGCCGCAGGTAATGGACCGGTCCGCTGACGACCTGGTCCCGAATCAGCTTCAGCAGCGTCGTTTTGCCGCAGCGATGCACCCCGCTGACGAACGTGACGCACAGCCCCATATCCGCCCTCTCGTCGTACCTTCCCCTTCCGCCGCATTGTATGGCCAACCGGCCGTGTGTACCAGCCCGCCAGCCTCGAAATACGGGTCGCACGCAGCGAAATGGGGACGCAGAGGGGCAGAGAACCTGAGGAATTCTGAGCTAATTATCTCTCAGATCCTCAGTCGCTCTGAGTCCATTCGGTGCGCCCCCGGTTACGAGGCTTTGCGCCGCAGGGCCAGGATCAGCTCGATTTCGCCAGTCGTCTGGCCGAGTTCCTGGGCGATCTCGACGGGCGGGCGGCCCGCGTCGGCCAACTCGTAGACGCGGCGCTGACGGATTTGTGAGGCGGGTAGGGATTCGCGCGGGGGGGCCACATTGTCGTCCACCGTGACGTCCAAAGTGGGCTGGCCATCCGCGCGGCGGACGAGGCGCTCCAAACGCGCGACGCGTTCGTCCGCCTGGCGCAGGACGTCATCGAGCCGCTCGAAGCGGGCATCAAGCTGCGTATTGACCTGCCGCGCAACCTGCTCCAGATGCTTGACGACTTCCTCGATGTCCTGGTGCAGCTCGCGCTGTTCGCGCTCCCGACTGAGCTGCTCGCGAATATTAGCGCGCGGCGCATGGACGCGCTGGCGACGAGACCGCGCCAGCGAAAGCAGAAGTAATAGCACAATCAGACCGGCCGCGATGCCTCCGGCAAAGCGGGCGTCACTGAGCCAGTCGGTGGCAGCCACGATGCGGGCGACCTCCATGTCTGTCCTCCAGAGAGCCGTTAGCCTAATGGCTAGCGCTTCGTCCAGCAGCGTAGCGCCTCCTGAAAGACTTCGCGCAACGCCGTTTTGTGCGCCAGCGCTGCCGCACGGCAATCTTCGAATTCAGGAGCTGCGGTCAGTACCCGCGCGCCGCGCCGCCCCACCTTCATGCGAATGTCGCCATAGCGCGTCTTAACGATGTCGTGCGTGCGCGATAGTTTCGAGCGCTGCGCCGTGTGCCGCCGGATGCCAAAGGTGGTGGTCTCGGCGAAAAGCACGTCTTCCAGTTCGCGTACCTTGCTTGCGTCGCAGAGCACGGTGAGAACCTGGCCGGGACGCATTTTCTTCATATATATCGGCTGGCAGTAGACATCCAGTGCACCGGCCGCGAACAGCCGTTCCTGGGCATAGGCGACGATCTGCGGCGAGACGTCATCGAGGTTCGCCTGCAACACCACGATTTCGTCGCTCTCGGTGCCGGCCGGCTCATCCCCGATAAACACCCGCAGCAGATTGGGCCGGGTCTGCCCCTCGCGCGTTCCGGCGCCGTATCCGAGGGCGCTGAAGGTGATGGCGGGCAGCGGGCCATAGCTCTCGGCCAGCGTCGTGAGAATCGCGGCGCCGGTTGGCGTGGTCAGCTCGGCCTCCTCGTCGGACGGCGCGATCGGCACGTTGCGCAGCAACTCGGCCGTTCCGGGCGCGGGGACCGGCATCACGCCATGCGCGCACGTCACCGTCCCCGAGCCCGTAGGAATGGGTGAGCACAGCACGCGCTCGACATTGAGCCGCTGCAGCGCCAGCACGGCCGCGGCCACGTCGACGATGGCATCGATCGCGCCGACTTCGTGGAAATGCACCGATTCGAGCGCGCTGCCATGAGCGCGTGCTTCCGCCTCGGCCAGCCGTTCGAAAATGCGCAGCGCCGGCCGGCGCACCGCTTCCGCCAGCCCGCTGGACTCAAAAATGGCGCGAACGTGTTTGAGATGCCGATGCGGCTTCTCCACCGACGGATCGAGATGCACCGTGAATTTCGTGGCGGCAAAACCCTGCTTCCGTACTTTCGCGGCCTCGATCGTGAACCCAGCGACCCGCAGCGCGGCCAGGTCGCCGCGCAGCTCCTCAATCGAAGCGCCAGCGTCCAGCAGCGCCCCGACGATCATGTCGCCAGCCGCGCCGCTGAAACAATCAAAATACGCAATTCGGCCCAAGCGCTTTCTCTCCCACGTTTAGCCGCGACCAGCGGGAGCGCTCCAGCCGCGCCGGCGTGCAACGCTCCCTTGGGTCGCGGCTAAACGTGCAGTTATGAGAACCTATCTCAGATTCCCGCCCTGAACGCCAGCTCAACGCGCCCGATAAATAACAAAAGTCGCCGTTCCCGTCACTCGATATCAAGGGCACGACGGCAAGCGGTAACGATGGGACGTCGACCTGCCCCTGGTTTTACCCGCCGCGGCGGGCGGCTACCGTCGCGCGTAACCCAACCGGAAGGAGCCCGAACATGCGTGTAAGTCCCCGAGCGCTAAGCGGATTGCTGATCGTGGCGCTGGCCGCCGGCGCCTGTGACAACCGATTCCGCCGCTTGAATGCCCCACCGCAGGGCGAGAGCGACCACCCGAGCGAGCTGCAGCCCTTCTTTAACACGATGGTCTGCCAGGCGGCGCTGAGCGACATGAGCGTGGCCGACATTCACTTTGTGGCCCATTCCAGTGAGCTGAACGGCACGGGCACCTATCGCCTGGATCGCCTGGCTCCGCTGCTGGAGACCTACGGCGGCACGGTGCGCTACGACACCTCGTTGACCGATAGCAAGCTGGTGCAGGAGCGCATCGCCCACGTGCGCGAATATCTGGCGACCACCGGGATCGACACGAAACGCGTTGACGTGCAGGTCATGCTTCCCGGCGGCGAGGGCATGTCGGGCAAAGAGGCCGTCAAGGCGCTCCAGCAGGGAACGGCCGATAAGTCGAAGGGGGCCAAGTCGAGCACGATGGAGGCCGGCGCGGCCGGCGGCGCGGGCGAGGGATCCAGCCGAGGGGGCCAGTAACAAGGAGGTCTTGTCGTGAGACGATTCGAGCTTTCCAGCGCGGCGATTCTGGTGTGGCTATGCTCCGCAGGCTGCGTGCAACGCCCTCAGACGATCCAGAGCCAGCGGAATATCAACTGGATGAAGGCTGATCCGTCGGCCAACACCGCGGCCGAGGACGCGCGCGATCCAGTCATCCTGCCGGAAACGTACTTGGCCGCGGCCCAGTTGTTCGAGAAACAGGGCAATCTGTCGGCGGCGATCATTCAGTATCAAAAGGCCGTGAGCGTCAACCACAGCTTCGTCGACGCTTACAACCGGCTCGGAATCCTACTGGGTCGGCTGGGACGGCATCCGGAATCTGAGGATGCGCTGAAGCGCGCGGTGGAACTCGCGCCCGAGCGCGCTTTTCTGCGAAACAACCTGGGCTATGAATATGCGCTGCAGAATCGCTGGGCCGAGGCCGAGCGGCAGTTCCGCGAGGCGCTGCGGCTGGCTCCGGGGTTGGCGCGAGCGCAGATCAACCTGGGCCTGACGCTGGCACAACAGGAGCGCTATGAAGAAGCCCTGACCGCGTTTGACGCCGTGCTGCCGGAGGCGGACGCCTTCTATAATTTGGGCCTGATGTTCCGGGGCCAACACCGTTATCGCGACGCGGCCGATGCGTTCGAGCGCGTCCTGGTGCTGAATCCAGACTTCGTCGCCGCCCGCAAACAACTCGAAGAGATCAAGCCCAAGCTGGCCTTGAGCACGACGCTGGAACCGGTCGCCAACCTGAAGAGCTGGTCGAGCGTCGCGCCGCTGGCCGTGGATGCGCTGCGTTCGCCGGCCGAGTCTGGCAACGATGCGGCCGTCGTGCCATTTGATCCCGAGGACATCGCCAGCGGTGCCGCCTCGGTCGGCCCACCCTCCGAGCCCGATGATTCAGCGGACGAAATCGAACCGGAGATGATCGCACCCGATGACGCGGCCAACCTACCGGACGACGAGCCTTAGGCCGCGATGGGCGCTACGGTGCCGAGGCCGCCTGCGGGACCTTCAACTCGACACGCCGCGTGATCTTCTTGCCATCCGGCCGGGTGGCGGTAAGGCTGACGGTGTAGGTGCCGGGTTTGGCGTAGGTATGCGTGGGCTCGGCCACGGGCGAGCGACCGCCGTCGCCGAAATCCCAGGCGAATGCTATAGGCTCAAACGAGCCGCGCGTCATGAACTTGACCGTGTGCGGATCGGCGCCGGGAACCGTGAAGGTGCGGATGTGCATCCAGGGGTTGGTGCGCACGGTCTGCTCGAAAAACTGATAGGCGGTCTCCGGATGGCCGCCGTGGAATCCAGGCACTTCCTTCTCGGTGATGCGCGCGTGCTGCGCGTTGAGCCATTTGACGTTTTCCTTGAGCTGGTCGGCCACGAGGACATCGGTCGAGCCCGAGAGCACCAGGACGGGCTGGTTCGGATCGACCTCCACTCCGGCGAGATAGGCCGAGTCGAAATTCCCCTGAATCACCGCTAATCCACGGAAAATCTCGGGATGCCGTAAGCCCGTCCAGAGCACGGCGTAATTGCCTGCCGACCAGCCGCCCAGGAAGATGCGGTCCGGCGAAATGTTGTACGCGCCGCGGATATGCCGCACCACACCGAGGATGGTCTCCTCATCGTCGCGTTGTAATTCGATTTGCCGGGCCGGCGGCGGCGGAAAATCGCCGCGCGTGCCCTTCAGCGTGGGCGCGGCCACGATGAACTTCTTCTCCTCGGCCAGCTTGGTCCAATCGCGAATCTGCCGCGGCGGCGTGTCCCACGGCGGAGTGCCGTGGCACATGATGACCAGCGCCCACTGCTTATCGGCCGAGTACGTGCTCGGGACATACAGCAGGTAATCGCGATCGTTCTCCGGCTCGCGCAACTCACGAATCGGGGCCGGAACCGTGGGGTCGCGGTATTGCGGGCAGCCACCACATACAGCGCTCAGCGTGATCAACCCAGCCAGCGCGAAGCGGGGTGGCACGGACAAGCGGCCTTTTGCTTGTCCGCGCATTCGCGACGCAACCACGGCCAAACGATACGGCTGTTTGGCCGTGCCACCCGATGCCACTTCGCGATACGTCATGTCCGCAGTTTATACCCGGCAGCGCTGAGGAAAGCTTCAAAATCCCGGCGGAATTCAGAGGTGTCCTGCTCGGTGAGGGTGCGCTCCGCTGCCAGCCAGACGCGGAAGGTTAAGCTCCGTAGCCCCGCGCCTACGGATTTGCCTTCGTAGGCACCAACGTACGCGATACGCTGCAGCAACGGATGCTCAAAGGTGGCGAGGCGCTGGCGCACGGTCGTGTAACGCTCGGATGCCGGCACCACAAAGGAGAAGTCCAGTTCGACCTGCGGAAACTCGGGCAAGGGCGCGAGCTTCTCGACGACGGGTTCGAGGGCGGTCAGGCCATCGAGTTCCAGTTCAGCCCAAGCCACGGACCAGGCGGCGAGGTGCTCGTCTGCGGCGCGTTTGAGTGCCAGCGGCAGCACGCCGATACGGCCGCACTCCAGGTTCCCCACCACGACGCGCGCACTACGCTGCGGCGATTCCCAGGCAGCGGCGCGATTCTCATCCGGAGCAATCGCGGTGAAGCTCGCCGGTCGATTCAGAGTCCACGCGGTCCAGGTTTCGATATCGCCTTTCATCTCGGCCAACAAAGCGTCATCGGCCCCCTTCTGCCGGCGGGCGACGATCAACGCCAGGCGGCGCCGCTCGTTTGCCGCGCCGTTCTGCTGGAAGAACACGCTGCCCAGCTCCAGCAGCTTGAACTCGGAGAAGTGATGCCGGTTACGTTCAATCGCCGCGAGCAGGCCGGGCATGAGCGCCTGCCGCAACTGGTGCATCCCGGCGGCGGCCGGATTGCGCAGCTCGATCGCGCTTTCGAGCGTTAAGCCGAGGCGCTTCATCCATGCCGCGTCACACCAGATGTACTGATGGATTTCCGAATAGCCACGCGCCTTGCAGAACAGATCGAGCGTGTTCGCTTCCAGCTCGCGCATGGGGTTCGGCTCGAAATACCGCACCATGGCCTCGGGCAATTCGGGCGTGATGTTGCCGAAGCCGATGAAACGCGCGAGTTCCTCGATAACATCGACTTCAAGCCGTATGTCCTTGGTGGCCCTGAAGGTGGGCACGTCAACCCGCAGCGTCCGGCCGTCGTGTTTCACGTGAAACGCCAATGGCGCCAGGATTTCCGCGATTTGCGCTGCCGTCACGTTGCGGCCGATGAAGCGCGACGCGAAATCCGGATCGACTTCGATGGAAACATGCTCCAGCGGCTTGGGATAGCAATCGGAGAGTTTGCTGGCGAGTTGCAGGCCGGAGAATTCCCGCTTGGCCAGATACACGAAGCGCTGCAACGCCAGCACGGTGTGATTCGGGTCGAGCGACTTCTCAAATCGTGCGCTGGCTTCGGTGCGCAGGCCCAGCGCGCTCGCACAGCGGCGGATCGTGGCCGGTTCGAAATTCGCGCTTTCCAGGAGGATCGCGCGCGTTTGCGGCGACACTTCGGTCTCGCGCCCGCCCATCACGCCGGCAATCGCCACATTGCGGCGCTGTGACTGGATCATTAGCGCCCCGTCAGGAAGCTTGCGCTCGACGCCGTCCAACGTGACAAACCGCTCACCGGGTCTGGCGACGGCCACCTCGATCTGGCGCACTTTGTCGGCATCGAAGGCGTGCATCGGCTGGCCGAGGTCGCACATGATGTAGTTGGTCAAATCGACGAGGCAGTCGATCGGCCGCATACCGACGTGTCCCAGGCGAAGCTGCATCCACAAATCGGATGGCTGGCTCGTCACGCCGCGCATGACGAGGCCGGAATAGCGCGGACATTTTTCCGGATCGTCGATAACGATTGGAATCTCGGGCAGCGCTGCACCGGTCAGCTCCTCGATCGGAACGACCGGGTACGGCTTGAGGGGCAGCTTCAGCATCGCGGCAATCTCGCGCGCGATGCCATAGTGGCCCCACAGATCGGGCCGGTGGGTGATGGACTTGTTGTCGACTTCGATGACCCAGTCGTCGAATAGCTCGGCCGGCAGCGCTGCGCCCGGTGCGTACCTGGGCGGCAAAAAGACCGCTTCCTGAACCGCCAGCGCGATGCCCACGGCCTCACCAGGCAGGATCATCCCCTGGCTGGCATGGCCCGCGACCGTGGATGGGCGAATCTCGCCGAGCGCCGCGACATGCGCATCAGGCGGCGCGAAGACAACGCGATCGCCCGTCTTGAGCGCCGGCGCGGCGCTAACGGTCTCGATCTGGCCCCGCGGCCCGGTGTCCAGCAGCATGTGCCGCAACTCACCCGTGCCGGGCAATGCGCTGGCGCGCTTGACCTCGGCCGCGACCAGCCCGCGCGCGCCCACCTCGATCCGCTCGACGCCTTCCACTTCGGCGACGGTAACCGTGAAGCGCTCGGCAAGATCGCGCGGATCGAGATCAGCAGGGATCTCAACGTAGTCGCGAAGCCAGTTGAATGAGATCAGCATGCTGGATTTCGTCTCGTGCCGGCTCGAAGCCGGCGCTACATGACGACCGGCCCGCTAAGCCGCGAAGGTGGCACGAGGGCGCGCAGGTCGCCGGAGTTCAGGACGCGGATGTCGCCGATGCCGTATTTCATCATGGCCAGGCGCGTCAGGCCCAGGCCGAAGGCGAAGCCGGTGAATTCGTGCGGGTCGATGCGGCCATAGCGCAGCACGTTCGGATGCACCATGCCGCACGGCATGATCTCGACCCAGCCGCTGCGCTTGCAGGTCGGGCAGCCGGCGCCGCCGCAGATGGTGCAGTTCATGTCCAGCTCGAAGCCCGGCTCGACGAACGGGAAATAGCCGGGCCGCAGGCGAATCTGCACCTCGCGGCGGAAGACCTCGCGCAGCAGCAGCTTCATCACCGCGATGAGATTGGCGACCGAGATGCCGCGATCGATCATCAGGCCTTCGACCTGAAAGAAGGTGTTCTCGTGCGAGGCGTCGATGGTTTCGTAGCGGAAACAGCGGCCCGGCACGATGCAGCGCAGCGGCGGGCCGAACTTTTCCATCGCCCGCACCTGCACCGGCGAGGTGTGTGTCCGCAGGAGCATCCCGTTCGTCAGCCAGAACGTGTCCTGCATTTCGCGGGCCGGATGCCACTTGGGAATATTGAGGGCCTCGAAGTTGTAATACTCGGTCTCCATCTCCGGCCCGGCCTCGATCGTGAATCCGAGACGCGCAAAGACGAACTCGATCTCGCGCTGCACGGCCGTGACCGGATGCAAATTGCCCAGGGGCGCACGCGTACCCGGCAGCGTCGGATCAAACGCTCCGGCCTTGCCAAGGTCGGCCGCGACCGCCTGCGCTTCCAATTCGCGCTTGCGCGCCTCGAACAGCGCGCTTATTTGCGTCTTGGCCTGATTGAGCAGTTTGCCGGCCGCCCCGCGCTGCTCGGGCGGAAACTCGCGCACGCTGCTCAATATGGATCCCAGCGAGCCGCTCTTGCCCAAAATGCGCGACTCAAGCTGGCGCAGAGCGTCAACGCTTGCCACCCCCGCCAGTTGCGCGCGTGCTTCGGCTTCGATACTGCTGACGCGTTGTTCGAGTTCGTCGAGTGTCACAGTCACGCACACCGCAAGCGACGCATCTTCACCACCCCGCTGCCGAGCCGGCGTAGCTTAAGGAAGCCACTTCTGCCGTTCAAGCGCTGGCAAGCCACCGGAGCGATCAGAGGGGAGCCTCGTTGCGTGCCGCACTGAAGGTTGCCAATGGCGACAATTTGCGAATGGTCGTATACTTGACCGTCGCTCAACGCCACGATCGGCGAGGTAGCCTGATGCGCGCACGACGTAAGGCAATCCTCCTCGTACTCTCGACTAGCGGCGCGGTAACTAGCGCACTCTGGATCGCCAGCATGGTGACCTACGTCGAGCGCCGAGTTCGCTCCGGCGCGGCGATGACCGAGTACTGGATGGAAATGGGTGAGGTTGGCGGAAGGTGGACGAGAAGCATCGAACCACCGCAACTGCGGCAGCCGGTCAAGTCGCTATCGATCGCCTACGACGGCAAGGTCCAAACCGTGCCGCTACCGACCACAATCGGGCAAACACGCGTATTGCGGTTCGAGATTTGGAGGCAGGAGGGCATCACGAGCCGGGGCGATGCCTACCAATCGATCGAGGTGCATTTGCCGCTATGGATGCCAGCAGCGCTCCTGTTGGCGTATCCGTTCGTGGCGGTCGTGATGGGCCCGATCCGCAAACTTCGCCGGCGCCTTGGGTGGATCTACTTCATTGGATGGATGGTGGTGATCGCCTCAGCGGTGGTCACGCTGTTCCTTCTGCTTCCCGCACTTTGGCACGACACGAGCGGACTCACCGACGCCGGATTCACCATTTCGCCCGGGATTGTGGCGCTACTTGTGCTCTGGTTGGTTTACAACCGGAGAAGTACAGCGCACGCAACGATCGGCCGCGCATAGTGCACCGCTGGAGCGGCAGCGCGATACCCGCGATTCGGGAGGCGGCGCTTAGTTAGAGGTCCGGGCCCTGCGATTCCAGCGCCTCTTCTTCGTCTTCGTCGGGGTCGCCGAATTGCTCGTCGCGGTCCTCCAATTCCCAGGCGCGGTAGTCGGGATGCTCGGGGTCGGTTTCGACGGCCACGGTCTGGATCAGGGTCTGGCCGTCTACGCTCAGGGCGACGGCGTACTTGCCGGGTTCGACCAATTGCCCGCGGCGGGCAAATCCGCCGCGTCCGGGGCGCTGCGGTGCGCGCTGCGCGGCCCCAGCACCTGCCCCGCCACCGCGGGCGGCGCGGCCAGTTTCCGCGGGCGGACTTCCCGACTCAGAATCGCGGACGATACGCTCGGCTTCATTCCGGGCACCGCCGGCTTCGCCGCGCGGGCGGCGCGGCGGGCGATCGGTTGGCGTGCGGCGGAGGTCCCAGGTGAGGCGGTGCAGACCGGCTTCGTTGGGCGCCGGAATATCGCGGATCGTTTCGCCTGTGGGTCCGGTGATCTTCAAGGTGACCGCGTCGGCTTCATCGGCCAGCGAATAATAGAGCTGCGCTCCGGACGGTGGGTTCTGGCCCACGTAGCGCCGCGCGCCCTCGCTGCCGCGGCTGGGGTCGGGTCGCCAATAAATCGCCGCCGTGGGCTTATAGAGTTGCGCCTTGGCGGCGATAGCGTAACGGGTCATCTGACGCAACGGCGAGATGTCGACCACCCACAAACTGCGGCCGTGGGTGGCGGCGACGATTTCGCCTGTGGTCGGATGCTGCGCGATCTCGTGCACCGCCACCGTCGGCAAGTTGTTATTCAGCTTCGTCCAGCTCTTGCCGCGATCGATGCTCACCCAGATGCCGAACTCCGTGCCGAGATAGAGCACGTTCTCGTTCTTGATATCCTCACGGATAACGCGCGTTGAGCCGGCCGAGATCGGCAGGTTGGCGCGGATGGAGCGCCAGGTCTTGCCAAAGTTCTGCGACATAAAGATGTACGGCTCGTCGTCATTCGAACGGTGGGCGTCGAGCGTCAGGTAGACGCGGCCGTCGGCGTAGCGCGACGGCTCGATCGAGCTGACCCAGCGCGGACCCGGCAATTGCTCCTGCAGGGGCTGAGCGTCGGGATCGACTTCCTCTTTGGGCTCGCGTGATTCAGGTGCGGCAACGGACTCGCCTTCGGCGAGCATCTTGGTACGGCGGCCCTGGAACTCGAACGTGAAGGTCCCCTCGCCGGCATCAGCCTCGCCCGTGATGCGGCCTTCGCGGAT
>DASXUA010000475.1:0-18280 GCA_036505095.1 Phycisphaerae bacterium | reverse complement strand
ATTCGCAATCCGCAATTCGCAATCCGCAATCATCATTCAGGTCCGTTCATCACCAGCACGAACGAAGCGTGATCCGCCAGATCCACGTGGCCATCGTCATCGAAGTCGAGTGGATCGCAGTCGGCCGAAATCGGCTCCATGACCAGGAAGCAGTTCTGCGCGGCGGCGAAGTCGCGCAAATCGACGTCATCGTCCTGATCGGCATCGCCCGAAAGCCGAACAGAGACCCACGTGTAGGCCGTATCGGCCAGCAGGCTGATGCTACCGGGTGTGGAATCTGCGCCGTCGAAATAGCTGGTGATCGAAAACATATCCACCGCGAAGGTCTGCGGTGGCAGGAATCCGGCACTGCCATCGAGGCTCAGCGCCAGCTCGATTCCGCCGGTACATCGGAAGCGCACGATCCGATCGGCCGGTGTGTAGGCGCCCCGCCACATGAGCGTCTCGCCAGTGGGCAGGTTGGCTGGCGCGCTGACGAAGTTGAAGTGCGCGAATGCATACGAAGCACCCTGCGGCGAACCCTGCACCGTCAATGTCAACCACGGTCCGCCGAAATACATGCTCGTGTTGGGATAATAAGCCAACTCGATGTTGTCGAAGGTGTTAGCCGACGTGTAACTCGGACCCGCGCGCACGGCCCCTGTCGTTGCCGAGTTCGTGAGCGCTAAGTTGATCTGCATGAATTCGCAAGGCGCCGCGACGATGCTGTCGAAGCGCAGGACGGCCACGAACTTGAACGCGTCATCCGGCGTCAGGATCGCGCCGATCGGATGCTGGATGCGCACAGTTGGCTGCGACGAGTCGTAGTACACGCCTAGCTCGCCCGCCCCAGCGTCATAGCCGATCTGGCCGTTGCTGTTGTCGGCGAAGCCAGGTCCTGGACCGTTCGCAATCATCCAGGATGGGAACGGGTCCGTCGAAAAATCGTCGACGAAACCGCTGCCGGGCGACTGACCCACGGCCAGCGCGCAGCATAGCGCGATGCTGCCGAAGCTCGTGCGTAAGATGAGCTGACGAAGAACAGATTGGTTGGGGGACACATTGACTCCTCCGGCAATGGCGCACGCGCCTGGCGCGCCTTCCCGTGCCTATCAGATTCCGGGAGTCTGTTACGCGATGGTCGGCAGGTCTTCTGGCTCTCGGATCGTTCTACTAACCACGCCTTCTCTGCGGTATGAGCCGCAAATGGCTGATTGTGGTTTTCGTCCCCGATTACAGCGGCGGGTCCGCGGTGGATTTGCACCACCTTCCCTCGAACCGCCCATCGCACGTATTCACTTTTAATTTCCCCGCCCATTCCGGCGGAGAATGCGTGGAGTATGCCGTGGCGCTGTTCGCCCGTCAACCGCCAGGGTGCGGAATTGACCGCCAAGAACGCCAAGGACGCCAAGAAGGAGGAGCGTACCGCACTCTCTCTTGGCGTCTTGGCGGTTGTAAAATAGCGTCTTCGCGGTTTTTCCGCTTACGGCGTGCCAGCGGCGCGCGTCAGATCGGCATCGCACTGGCTGCTCAGCGGAATATTGATGGGCAACCCGCCGGTCAGGGCGAACATCTGCGTTCGCCGCCGATGCAGAGTGGTCGCGCTCGTGACGGTGTAATCGTCCTGCTGCGTGCCCGTCGATTGAATCGCGAACCCCCCGAGACTCACGGACAGCGTGAGGGCATAGCTCACCATCACGCCATTATCCGTACGCTGCACGGCCGTGACCATCGATGTGCCCGTGAAAGCCGCCAGGCTGAATGTGCCGCTGTCGCCTGTGGCAACCTCTTTGCCGTTCTCCACCGGCAGACCCGTAGCCCCGATCGTGATTGTTAAGGCTCCGGTGATGGGCGGCGGAGTCATCCCGCCGTTCATGGGCGGCGCGGTACTCATGCAACTCTGCATGCCGGAATAGGTTCCGGGCGTGATCGTCGGCGGATTACGCCGCGCGGGATTCTGTGCAGTGCCGCCGCGAGAGCCCCCGCCTGGCGTGCTGCCGCAGCCATGCACCAGCAGCACCACACTCATCACGCTAAGCATTGCCTTTCGCATCTTCGCCCATCCTTTCACGTACGCGCCCGCAACGGCGATGTCCGTGCGATAAGCCCCACACATCACCTCCCACTAGCGTGGGAGGTTCTGACACGCAGCCCCCAGCGCCCGATCGAGCCGGCGCCAGCAAAACCAAGCGTCACCACCAGAATCATGCCTGCGCCGCCCACGCCGGAGCCGCACAGCCGTAGACCGGGCGACGTCGCGCTGCCATTGCCATTGGAAACGATCTCACAATCCGAGCGTGTATCCCAAAACGCGCAGGCGTCGCACGCCACATTATGAAAATCCGCCGGGGCGCGCTCCGTCGCCTGCGGCTGCCCGGTGAAGTCGTCCAACTGCACGACGCGTCCCGTGGCGCTGGTTAGCCACCAGACCGAGCGGCGCTGATCGCCGTCCGTCGCAAACGTGATGAAGCCGGCCGGCTGACCGTTGAACAACACACAGTCGTTTTCGTCGACCACCAGCGCGGGCAACGCTCGGTCCGGTCCGTTGACAGCCACCAGCACGTTATCGTCACTTCGCAGAATGAGCGGCGTGTCCAGCGTATTGATCACGCCGCAGGCGGAATCGGTCTGATTATCCTGAAACACGACCCACGGGCGCGATTGCCCGTTCGCGGCCGCTGCCGCGATGCTCAGCACCAGGCACCCGATACACCGATAACGTCCGCCCGCGACAGTCACGACAAACTCCCTGGAAGAAGCCATGAACATTTCCAACTCCTCAGGTCGATAACATCCTAACGGAATCCTCGGTGTCCGGCCACTAAGCGCGGGCGCCGGCTCTGCATCTGCGCGACTCCTTCCCGAGGGGCAGGCCCGTGGCTGGCGGCCGGCCGGCTCGCAACTCCCAGAATCCCGCTGGACAATTTCGGACGGCACGCTACCGTTTGTTTTCATGGGCGCGGCGGGTGTTCCCCGCGCCGGGCGAGTGAAACCACCGGAGGAACGAAGATGTCCACGTTGCTTCTCATTCTCGCGCTGCTCGGGGCACTCTTGGTATTCGGCTTCCGCGTGTAGCCCAGGGTCCCCATCCCTGCGGAGCGTAGACCGCCCAGCGGCTATTGGCCATCCGCGCTGCAAACTCGCTGAATTCCGCTGGACAATCCCGGACGTGAGGCTATGCTGGATCCCATTGGCGCGGCGGGTGTACCTCGCGCACCTCGAGTGGAACCAAGGGAGGCATGCTAATGTCCACGTTGTTTCTGATCCTGGCACTGGTCGGAGCGCTCTTCGTTTTCGGCATCCGAGTGTTCTAGGCCACCACTGCTCGTTCGCAGGACGAATCTGGCGCCGGATACGGCAGTATCCGGCGCCATTTTATTGCGCCCCTTATCGGCCCCCGCTCACGAATTGCGGACATCTACGTGCCGCGGCGCGACATTCTGGCGCCCGCGCGCCGATCACCATCGCGACGACCCGCCGGAAACTTATCCGCCACGTCCGAACGCAACCACGGTCGGCGCCCAGCCGCTATATCGTATGGTTACGCTGACCTGGTGCTCGCACGCCCGGTCAAGGGGCCATACATGGCAGACACGCACAGCTCCACCACTGCGCTCGGGGTACCGCCATCGGCCGCACGCACGGCGGCGCGAAACGGCGCCCGCCGCGCCGCGGCGCCCGCCACGCGCGAATTGGACCGTTTTCCGGAATTGGATCCAACCGCCGCTATGCCGACGCTCGATTTGGATAGCGTGGGTCCGCGCCTGGACGCGCTGCTGGCGCGGTTTTCCAGCGAAATATCCGGCGCCTGGGCCGCGCTGCAGACCGCGGCGGACGATCTCGCCACGCAGGTGCAGGCCCACGAGCAGCAGCGTGTGTTGCTGGCGAGTACGGCGCAGGAGCTGACGGCACGCGAGCAGTCCCTCAGCGAGCGCCAGAAAGACATTGCCGGCTCCGAAGCGGCGCTGGCCGACGCGCAGGCGAAACTGACGGAGGCCGTCCGCAGCGCTCAGCAGCGCCAGGCTGAGCTGGACGAGCGCGCCGCCGCACTCGAGGCCCGCGAGCGTCAGCACGCCCAAGAACAGGAGCGGCGCGCCGCCGAGTTGCAACAGAACGAGCAGCAGCTTGCGGCGGAATCGGCGGCGCTCACCGAGCGCCGCAACGA
This sequence comes from Phycisphaerae bacterium, assembly GCA_036505095.1. Taxonomy (GTDB): domain Bacteria; phylum Planctomycetota; class Phycisphaerae; order UBA1845; family UBA1845; genus DASXUA01. The sequence goes on along the minus strand of DASXUA010000475.1, from coordinate 14,136 downwards.
GCTTGAGGAGCGCGGCGCCCGGCTGGCGGCCGAGCGGCGCGCCCTGGACGAGCAGCGCGGGCAGCTCGAGGCCGCGATGACACGCCTCGAGCAACTGGAGGCCGAGTCCTCCGGCCGGACGGCGGCCCTCGATCAGCGCGAAGCGACCCTCGACACCCGCCAGCGCGCTCTGGATGAACGCCAGCAGTCCCTGGAGGAATCGCGCCAGCAAGTCGAGCTGCAGCGCCGCAGCGTTATGGACGAGCGCGCCGCGCTTGACGACCAGACGACGCAACTCCAACAGCGGCGACAGGAACTGGCGACCACGGCCGGCGAATTGACGCAACGCACGCGCCAACTCGACGAGCGCGACGCGGCGCTGCGCACCCGTCATGACGAGGTGGAGCTGCTCGGCAACACCATCGCGGCCGAGCGCGCCAAGCTGAAGGAGACGCGCCAATCGCTGATCGAGCAGGAACGCCGGCTGCACGCGGAGATCGCTCAGCGTGAGGCCGATTTGCAGGCGCGCAGCGCCGAAATCGACCAGCGTCAGGCGGCGCTGCTCGAGCGCGAGCAGCTCTTCGGCGTGCAGGCCGAAAGCGCCGCCGCCAAGCAGGGCGAATTCAAACGCCAGCTCGAACATCTCGAACAGCGCCGCGCCGAGCTGGAGCAGATTCTGCGGCAGGGCGAGCAGCGCCGCCAGGAGTGCGAGCGGCGTGAGACCGAGCTGACCGCGCGCGCCGCTGAGCTGGAGCAGCGCGAACAGCAGGTCACCGCCAGCGCGCAAGAATGCGAGCGGCAGCGGCAGGCATTCACCGAACAGACGCAGCGCGTCCACGCGGCGCTGACCGAGCAGCAGGCGGCGGCCGAATCCCAGCGGCCCGCGCTCGAGGCACAGATGCGCGCCCTCCAGGAGCAGTCGGCGGCCGTGGGCACGCGGCAGGAAGCCCTGCGTGCCGAGCGCCAGCAACTCGAGGCGCTGCGCGAAGCCTGCGCGCGCCGCGCCCGCGAGCTCGACGAGCGCGACGCCGCGGCCGCCGGGCGCGCCCAGGCGATCGAGCGCGACGCCGCCCGGCTCACCGAAGAGCGCCGCACGTTCGAAGCGAAAGTTGGCGCCTTGCAAGAGAAGGCCAAGCTGCTCGCAACGGACGAACAGGATCGTCTGAGCGCGATGCAGCAGCGCGGCGACGAGGTGGCCCGCGCCACGGCCGCGGTCGCGCGGCAGCGCGCGGCGCTGGAACACGAGGCCGAGACGGTTCGCGCTCAAGCCGCGGAGCTGACGTCACGTCAGAAAGAGCTGGAGGCCGCGCAGCAGGCGCTGCGCGCCATGACATCCGAGCTGGAGCAGCGCGAAGCCGCCGCCGCGCAGCAGGCGCGCAACGTCGCCGAAATTCGCGCAGCAGCCGACACCGCCCGGCAAGCGGCTGCCGAGCACGAGCAGCGACATAGGGAAATCACGGCGGAATTGGATGGTCTGCGCCAGGAATTGGCCGCCAAGACCGACGCCTGCGCCGAACGCGAGCGCGCCCTCGCGGATTTCGGCAGTCAGGTTGCGGCATTGCGCAGCCAGCTCGAACAGGTGCATTCACCTGAGCCGGCCAGCCAGCCGGCCGCCATCCCGCCCGCCGCGAAATCGGCGGCCGCGCCGGCGGCCCCGCGAGGCAAAAAACCGGAAGCCGCACTCGCAGCGCCACCTGCGCCGAAATCCAGTAAACCCGCCCGCGAGCCGGTGCGCCGTGCGGCACTGGCCAACGCCAAGGTCGGGCGCAACCGCTCCGAACCGCGAGGCATCAAAGTGCCGCCGGAGGAAGAGGGCACGCTCGAGGCCGAGGGCGCAGTAGCCGACGGCAAGCCCGCCAAAGCCGATCTGCTGTCAACGTTGGAGCCGGAGGCCGCCCGGAGGCTGAGGATGCTGAAGCGGCTCGGCGGTGCGGGCAAAACGGACGAAGAGTTATTGGCCATCGTCAAGGCCGGGAAAGGAGCCGCCAGTGGCCAGGGCAAGAAACGCTGGTGGGGCGGCAAATAGGTTCGCGCCGACAGTGGACCTTAATCGCGGAACGTGGCGCGCGGCACGTCCGACGCGTTATGTGGACCTGCGGCGAAGCCCAGCCGCACCGGCGATGATCCGATACTCTTGCTGAGGAGCGCGCTGACCAAGCGCGATTCACGTGGCGCAGACCGTGAAAATGGAAAAAGCCAACTCTAAACCATCGCAGCCGCGGACCGAGAATGCCGAGCCGGCGCCGGGAAACCGGGAGCTGGCCCCGGATGCTTCCGTCGTGGTACCGAGTCCCAAGCCGCCCGTTGATCTGTCGCGGGTGCGCGCGTTGACGGATGACCTGCTCCAGTTGCTGTCCGCGGCCCGCGGCGTCCTGGACTCGCGTGCGTCCCAGATGCGCGACCAGGCCGGCGATCTGGCCCGCGAACAGGCGGCCATCAGCGCCCGCGCCGCGGGTCTGAGCGGCATGGAACAAGCCCTGGCGGATCGCGACCAACTGCTCGAGCAGCAACGCCTCGAACTCGAGCGCCGCGTGGTGGAGATCAGCCGCGCCGAAGAGGCGCTGGCCGAGCGCGAGACGCGGCTGGCGGATGAACAGCAGCGCTTCGCCGAACGCACCCAAGCCATTGAACACGAGCGCGAAACTCTGGCAGCCCGCCAACGCGAGCTGGAGCAGGCGCACGCCGAGCACGCCCGCTCCATTCAGGAACTCGCGCAGCGCGAGTCGCAGACCGCGCAGCGCTGCGCCGAGCTGGAGGCCGAATCTGAGCGGGTGCAGACGTGGGCCGCGCAGATCGAGACCGCGCGCCAGGCGCTGAAGGACGAGCGGCAGAAGATTACCGATCAGCAGGCCAGTCTCAGTGCCAGCCGTGAATCGCTCGACGCTGAAGGCGCTGCGTTGCAAGCTTCGCTGCACGAGCTGGAAGTCGGCCGCAACGAAGTCAACCAGCAGCGCGCCGCGCTCGAGCAGACGCATCACGAGCTCGACACCAAGCACCAGGCTCTCACCGCCGCGGAACAGGAACTCACCGCGGCGCGCAACGCGCTGCACGAGCGCGAAGCACGCTTGCAGCGGCAAGCGGCCGAACTGGAATCCGCGCAGCGCGCCTATGAGTCGGCCATGCAGGAGTGCGATGCCACGCGCAGTGGGCTGGCGACGCTCCACGATCAATTGGAGCACGAACGCCAGGAGGTCGCGCTGCAGCGCGAGGAGTTGATGCGGCGGTTGAACGTGCTGCCGCGCGGCGCCCCGGCCGACACGCACCGCGGACGACCCGCGGACAAGGATCAAGAATCGCCCGCGCGGCGGGCGGCGACCGACGCTGCTGAAGCGGATGCGCGGGGCGAACCGGTGGGCGTACCTCCGGCGCAGCCGGTACCCGCGGGTGCTGGGGATCACGCGTCGATCGACCAGTTCCGCAAACTGCGGCGCGATGCGAAACGGCGCACGATGGGTTTGAAATAGGCGGAGGGCGCGGCTCCTGCCGAGCTAAAACGCTCGCCGGGAAGCGCGCCCGTCGTTGAGGTAGACCGATATGGCCATCAATTTTTTCACGCGAAAATCAGCGCCGGCCACGGCCCCACCTGAGCGCAAGGCGGTGGAAGTCGTGCCCGGCCGGAGCGGTGCCGCTAAGCGCAGCCAGAATCGTGCAATCGTGGCCCTGCGCAGCGCGCGGCCGTCCAAAGGCGAGGCGCCTCACGAGCCGGCCGAGCGCAGCGCCTACGACTCCGACCCGCTGCGGCGGATGCTGCAGCAGCGGCGCTACGCGGCCATCCTCGACGAGCGCTCCCGCTGGCAAGCGCACGCCGAAGCCGGACGGATCTTCGCGCAAGCTTCCGAGGCCCGCGAGCAGGAAATGGCGCTCGTACCCGCCGGCGCCGTCACGCTCTCGATGTCGCTCGATGAGACCAACGGTGATCAGGAGCGCGAGCTGGAAGTCGCGCCCTTCACGATCGCGGTCCACCCGGTCACGAACGAGCGTTTCCAGGCCTTCGTGGATGCCGGTGGTTACGACGAGCTGGACCTGTGGCCGCGCGACATCTGGCCGCACCTCATCGAGTTTGTGGACCAGACCAACGTGGCGGCGCCGCGCTATTGGCGCCAGGGCCGGCACGAGAAACGGCTGCGCGATCATCCGGTGGTCGGCGTCTCGTGGTACGAAGCCGCGGCGTACGCGCGCTGGGTCGGGCTGCGCCTGCCCACCGAGATGGAATGGCAGATGTCGGCCAGTTGGCGCATCCGCAGCGAGGCCGACCTGGTGCGGCGCTTTCCGTGGGGAGACGCCATGGATCGCACGCGCTGCAATATCTGGGGCGCCGGTCTGGGCGGCACCGCGCCAGTCGACGCTTTCGAAACCGGTGCGGCGCCCAACAACGTCCTGCAGCTTATCGGGAATGTGTGGGAATGGTGTGACTCGGACTTTGAGATTGTGGACCAGGAGAATCGGGCGGTGTTCGGCGAGATGCCCATGAAGTGCGTGCGCGGCGGAGCCTTTGATACCTACTTCGAGGTACAAGCCAGCAGCAGTTTCCGCAGCGGACACGTGGCGCTGGGTCGAACGCACAACGTCGGCTTCCGCTGTGGTGCGGACGCTCCGTAATGTCGGAGGATTCCTGGGCCCTGAAACTTGAACCTTGGCGGTGAACTCATGTCGACCGTAACGGAAGAAACCCCGGCCGTCGGATGCCTGATCTGCGAGGCACCCAATCCGCCCGATGCCGCTATTTGCGCCAACTGTTCGGCGCCCATGGCGCTCATCCACGATTCGGTCGCCCAGGCGCGCGAGCCGCGCATCATCAGCATTATTGGCGACAGCAACGTGGGCAAAACGGTGTATCTGGGCATGCTGCTCGATATGCTGGCGCGGCGCGTCGGCGATTTCGAAGCCATTCCCAAAGGCGCTTACTCGGTGCACTTGCAGCAGAACGTCGTGGGGCACCTGGCGGCGCGCATGTTCCCACCCAAGACGCCGATGGAAGCTGACCAGTGGTACTGGGCCTACTACCAGATTGCCTACCGCTCGAAGGGCAAGGCGTGGTTCGATCTGATCATGCCGGACATGGCCGGAGAAGCGCTGGCGGCCGAGATCGACGCCCCACGCTCGCACGGCGTCATCCGTAGCCTGCTGCACAAATGCGAAGGGGCCATCCTGCTGGTGGATGCGGCCGTCGCCGCCCAGGGCTCGGCCGGCCCGGACTTTTTCGCGCTCAAATTGTTGAGCTACATGGACAATGTTTTCGCGGTGAAGCGCGACGAGCGCGTCAAGATGCCGGTCGCCGTCGTCCTGTGCAAGGCCGACTGCTGTCCGGTCGCCTTCGATGATCCGCGTATCTTCGCCGAGACTAATCTTAACCGTCTCTGGAACATCTGCGATAGCCGTTTCGCCAACGTCGAGTTCTTCGCGGCCAGCTCGGTCGGCTCGCTCGGTTACGTCGCGCACAATCCCCAGCACATCGTCTCGGTCCCGCTGCACGCCGCCCCCCGTGGAATTGTGGAGCCGTTCGAATGGATCCTCGAACAACTGTAGCGGATATCCGCGCGGAAGGAGGACTCAGCGCATCTGAGGATCTGAGAATGTTATTGCAAGACCCACCTCAGGCCCTCTGTCCCTCTGAGCCGAACCGCGCGTGCGCCCGGGTGCACTGCGAACAGGCCATCTTCACGTCGCTGCCCTCGTCCGTGCGTGGCGGCGGAACCGGCTACCGCATAGTGGCCGCCAGCCGCGGCATCCGCGCCGATCAGCGGCGTGACATCACCGCGCGCTCGCCATCGCATGGCGGGTTGTGCGACACTTCACCTGCCGCGCTCGCGATGGCCTGCTATCCGCTATCCGGAGGTCAATATTGCGTGGCCTACTCGACCAGCGCCGGCGCCGAACACACCGGCCGCGGCGGGCAGACGGTCTACACGCGCGCCATCGTCGTCTCGCGCGCCGATTTCCGCCGTTTCGGCTGCAATCCGCTGAACATGGTGCGCGCCTTGGAACGCGCCGGACACGCCGCGCCCGATTTGGCGCCCGCTCCGATGCTGGAACCGTTGGAGCTGACGCCGGTTTCCGGCGTGCGGAGCGACGTGGTCGCCGCGGTGCTCGGCAGCGGCGCTCGCGCGGCCCTGCTGAGCGTGGTCGCGACTTTGCTTGACGAACGGCCACTGATCGTCGTCGTCGATGACGCCGGGTTGGCGCTGGCCGAGACGGTATACCTGGCCTTGCCGGCTGCGCTGCGCATGCGCACGGCGCTGGCCTGCGGCTTGCGTTATTCCAGTGCGCGCGGCGCGCATCTGAACTGCATCAGCGGCGACGTGGCGCGCACGCGCGAGATGCTCCGCGGCCATCCCATTGCCTGGGTCGATCTGCGCCAGCGCCCCGATTCAGAACCCCGCCCACCAGTTCAGGGACGGGACGGGCAGAGCGCGCTGATATCACCCCCCACTAGCGTGGGGGGTTCTGAGCATCGCCCGCCAGGGCGGGGTGACGTTCCGGACCCCAACGTGTGCAGCGCGTCGCCCGTACCGGACGGCTGGCTCAAGCTGGTCGCCGATCAGTGGTCGCGCGGTCAAATTGTGGAGCTCGCGTCCCTCACCGAGCGCCTCGCTGAAGATGCTTCACCGGCCGCACGCACGCGCATCAGCCGGATCGTCTTGGATACCGAGCGCTTCAGCAGCGCTGACGCTTCCGAAGCTTTGAAAATCGTGCGCGATTATCTCGATTTGGCGGGTGACAACGACACGGAATTCGAGTTGATCGAGAAGCTGCTGATCGCGGGCCAACAGCGGTTGTCCGCGCAGATGGCGTCCGCCGAGCCGGATCGCATCCGAGCCATCGGTGCCGGACTGATGGAGGTGGCCCAGCAGTCTCCAGAAGCAACCGCGTTGCTGCTGCCCGCCTGCCGCAAGCTACTGGGAAGGGCCGCGGCGCTGGAGCCGGCGCTCACCGCCCGCTGGGCCGCGCTGCTCATGCAGCAAGCCCGGCCCGTCACCGCGGCGTGTCTGGAAGAGCTTCTCAGCGAGATGGCTGAGCGTTTGTTCGAGAGCATGGGCGCGCTGTCTGAAGCGCAACTCGTCGCGCTGCGCGAGGCGCTCACCGAATGGCAAGTACTGCCCGATTCGCCCACTGGTGCGGCGCGCCTCAACCGGCTGATGGGCGCCATCGGCGCGCGGCTCGCCGGTTTTTCACAGGAGGCTCCGGCGTAGAGGAGTGGTGCCATGAGCAAGTGGAACAAGCCGCAGGCCAAACCGCCCCCGGGCCAGCCCCAGGCGACAGCGCCCAAGAGATTTGGTTCGGCCAAGTGGCTGATACTCGCGGTCGTCATCGCCGCATCGGCCGCGTTCTTCGTGAAGCTACCGTTTTCAGCCAGTGCGAAATCCCAGGGTACCGACGAGTTGGTCGCCAAGGCCCGCAGCAGTCTGGCCGAAGGACAGACCGCGGCCGCCCTGGCCCAGTCGCAGGAGGCGCTGCGGCGCAGTCCGAGCGCGGCCGCCCTCGTCGTTCGCGGCGATGCCCGCCTGGCCAGCAAAGATGCGCGCGGCGCCATCGAGGATTACGATGCTGCCATGCAGCTTGAGCCGCAGCGCGCGGAGATTTGGGGCAAACGTGGCCGGGCGCGCTTCGCGAACGGTGACATTACCGCGGCGCTGGCGGATTTGAGCAAGGCCGTCGAGCTGGATCCTCAGGACCCCGCGCTGTACGTCTTGCGCGGCGACGTGAATCGCGCGCGCGGCGCCACGGCCGAAGCCATCGATGACTTCAGTCACGCCGTGCAGTTGCGTGTTGACGATGCATCGGTTCAGGAGAAGTTGGCCGATGCGCAGACGGTGGGCGGCGACTTCGCGACGGCCATTGCAGCCTACGATCATGCCCTCGCGCTCACCCCCGAAAAGCCCGGCCTGCTGGACAAGCGCGGCGCGGCGAAGCTGTCGTTCGGCGACGCCGACGGGGCCGCGGCCGACTTCAGCCGCGCTGTCGCGCTCGATCCCGGCAACGCCGAGCTGCACTACCGCCACGGAGTAGCCCTGGCGGCCGCGAATGATCCCAGCGCCGCCATCGAGGCCTACGGCGAGGCCATCCGGCTCAAGCCCAAGGAGGCCAAGTATTTCGCCAAACGCGGCGATACCCGTCTGGATCTGGGGGATCGCCGCGCCGCCATCGCCGATTACACCGATGCGCTGCGCCTGGCGCCCGGCGATGCGGCGGTGTTCAACAATCGCGGCAACGCCCGCAAGGCCAGCGGCGATCTGGCCGACGCCATTCTGGATTACACCGAGTCGATCCGCCTGCGCCCGGCCCACGCCAATACCTACTTCAATCGCGCCAGCGCCCGCCGGGCGCGCGGCGATCTGGCGGGGGCGATCTTCGATTTCACGCGCGCCATCCAGCTTGCCCCGGACGATGCCGAGTTCTACGTGCAGCGCGGCGCCGCTTACCAGGCGCGCGGCGATCTGCCGGCCGCCGTCGCCGACTTGAACACGGCCTTGCGTCTGAAGCCGAACAATGCCTACGCCTACTGCCGCCGGGGTGACACGCGCCTGGCCGGGCGCGATCCGTCCGGTGCCATCACTGACTACAATCTCGCGATCCAGCTCAAGCCGGACGATCCGGTGCCGTACTGCGGACGCGGCGAGGCTCGCGCCGCCAGCGGCGACACCGCGGCCGCCTTGGCCGACTTCGATCGCGCCATTGAGTTGAAATCCGACTACGCCTATGCCTATCTGGTCCGCGGCAAGCTGCGGCTGGCCACCGGCGATCCGCCCGGCGCGACGCTCGATTTTCGCTGGGTAGTCGATCACGCCACCGATTCCAAAATGGTCGACGTGGCCAGCGGCCTGCTAAAAAAGGCGTCGCAATGATGCGCGCGACGTTCGTGTGGTCGCTCGCCAATCGGCGATCCGACTCAGCCGGTCATGATCGAGAGGGCCTGATTCAGCCACCGGGTGCGGACCGAGGTATGTGGGCGGAAGCCGAAGCGCTGCTCGTCTTTGGGCACCGGAACTTGTCCGTCAAGACTCGAGAGTGCACACGATTCGCGAGGCACGTCGAAGCAGGATCCTCGCCTATGCGTTCTTATTGCCGATCACATGGGAACGTGCGCGATTAGATGCAAGCGGCGCATGCTCGACGCTTTGTCCGGCGACCTGACGAACCTCCCCAACGTTCATTTCCAGCACCGCCTGATCGGAGGGGTTGTCGGCACGCTGGCGCGTCTCCTCGGGCGTCGAATACTTTGACCAGTCCACAGACATTTCTCGATGGGCGAAGGCCCCGGTCATAACGGTTCCGTCGGGCTTGAATAGATTCCGGTGGACGCGCTTGTAGAAAGAGTCGCCGGATGGAATGTCTTCGACCGGCCAATCGCCCATTACCCCCTCGCTAGCCACAGCGTCAGGGCCTCGTTGCTCCGGCGCGGATCGAGTTCGCCCTTAATCGAGATCGTGCCGCGATCGTCACCACAAAAAACCAGCCATCGCATTTTCGTCGGATGGAATATTTACCAGCAGTTCATAGCTCGGATAGTCCCAGTGGATGTCGATGCTACCGTCCGGGACAGGCGTAATATCAGGCGCGTCCATGACCTTTCGCTGTTGATTCCAGAGCCTTCCGGCTTGGCGCATCAGGAAGCCGACCGCACGAAACCAGGTGGCCTCGCTGATCTGCACGCCGCCCTCAGTGTCCCAGTTCTCTCCAAGGCGCAGCATATCCCGTGAACGCTCTATCGCATTTCGCACGGGGGACAATTCAGGGGGCAAAGATTCCCAGGACTGTGCCGTGGTCACCGACATGCCAACACTCCCGCAGGACAGGGCTCTGGCCTGGCCACACGGATTATACCATCGTCATTACCGCTCAGCCGTCACTAACGCTAACGGCTATCCCGTTACGATCGAGAATGCCTGATTCAGCCGCTCGGTACGGACCGAGGTATTCGGGCGGAAGCCGAAGCGCTGTTCGTCTTTGGGGACCTGAAATTTGGCCATGCGTTTCCAGCCGGTGTTCATGCCGTGGATGAATAGAGCGCTGGTGATGCTGCGCGTTTTCAGGAGCGTGCGCAGCGTGCGCCGCCAGACCCAGGAGCGGTGCGTGGCCGCCGCGTGACGCAACTCGTAGATCACCTCGTCCAGGCGCTGGGCGCTCATGTTTCGCGGTTGATAGACGGTCTCAACGAAGGTGTAGCGCTCCCAGTCAGATGGGTAGTTCGTGGCGAAGATGCGGCCTTCCGCCATGTAACGGTCATACATCTTTGTGCCGGGCAGCGGCGTCAGGTTGGTGATCTGAATCGTGTCGATACCCAGCCTTACGGCCTCCAGCGCGGTCGTCGAAACCGTGTCTTCCGTATCCTGATCCGCGCCGATGATGAAGCCGCCGAACACGCTGATGCCGGCCCGGTGGAAACCGTCGACCAGTTCCTTGTAACGCTCCAGGTTTTTGCGATTGATGCCTTTGTGATAGTCCTTCAGCGTCTCGCTGTTCAGCGTCTCAAAGCCCACCAGCATTCCGCGGCAGCCGGCGCGATAGGCCAGGCGCAGGCCCTCAGGGTCGTCGCCCATGTTGATGGTGGTTTGTGAGAACCAGAGGCGCTTCTTGCCGCGCTTAATGATCTGCCGGCACAACTCCTTGGCCCATTCGGCGTGCTTCTCGCCCACGCCGAAGAAATTGTCGTCCACCACGAAGATGAAGCGCTTGGGCGTCTGGTTCCATTCCGCGACGACCGCGTCGATATCGCGACGGCGGATCGGCGCGCCATTGAACGTCGTCACGCTGCAATACTCACAGCCGACCGGGCAGCCGCGCGAAGTCTGAATGCAGGAGACGTCGTACGTGCCATTGATCGGCTGCAAGCGCTGGGCAGCCGTTCCGATGGAGCTGCCCAATTCGCTGAGCCGGCCGTGATAGATTTTGGCCAGGTTGCCGACCGCAGCGTCTTTCACAATTCGCGGCCAGATTTCGTCGCACTCGCCGACAGCCACGGAATCGAAGTGCCGCGCCGCTTCCTCGGGCATCGCGCTGGCATGCGGGCCGCCCATGACCGTGCGGATGCCCTGACGGTGGCACATGGCCGCGATCTCGTAGGCGCGCGTCGCGCCGCTGGTGTAGCTGGTCACGCCAACCAGGTCATAGCGCTTCTGTTCGATGGTCCGCTCGGTCGCTTCGAACCCGTAGATTTCATCGATGATCTCGACCTCGTGCGGCGCCGGCACCAGCCGCGCCAGGACTTGCAAGCCAAGCTGCGGGATGTAGCTGCCGATCGTGTGATATCCCTGGCAGCGGCGGGCGATCGGGTTGATCAAAGCAATGCGCATAGCGACTCCAAAGACTATCGGCGCGGACCTCAGCGCGGCATCGGGCTATTCCGCAGATTCCGGCCGGATCATTTCGGATACAGGTGGGCCGATTCCTCAAAACCCGACCGCAGCCAACACCCCAGCCTACTGCCGAACTCACCGAAGTCAACTCTTCCTTCGGGGGACGGGTCCGCGGCGGGTTGGTCGGATGCGTCGCTTGGTGATGGGTGGCTAACTTTGACCCCGCCTTTTCGCCGGCTACGCTATTCTGCATGCCAGCGACGAACGGTCGAAACGTGGCCCTCACCGATGAACAGAACGCGCTCGTCGACCGGCTGGTGAAGTCTGGTCGCTATGCCTCAGCGAGTGAAGTCGTCCGCGACGGGCTTCGTTTGCTGCAACGCGAGGAGGAAGCGCGGCTTCTCAACCAGTGGCTCGTCGAAGGGCTGACGCCCGACGAAGAAGCGAGCATCCCGCCCGATGTCTTGGACCGTGCGCGTGAGGTCATCCGTGCCAAGGTTCGCGAGGGCCTCGATGAGGCTCGCCGCGGTAAGTTCGTTGACGGCGAAGAGTTCTTCACCCGTTGGAAGACGCGGCTTGAAGCCGCAGCGGCTTCTACACCTCGCAAATCCCGTGTAAAACGACACGCATGAAGGGCGCGTTCATCCTGACCCCGTCTGCGTCCCACGACATTGACTCCATCCTCGAATACCTACTCGAACACAGCGGTGCAAATCGAGCCCTTCGCGTCCATCAACGTCTCTACGAGGGATTCTCGAAAGTCGGTGCTCAACCTGGGCTGGGGCACATTCGCGATGACCTGGGCGACGAGTCGCTTCGCGTCTTTCCAGTGTTTTCGTATCTCATCATTTACCGGGCCAGACACGATCCCAGTGCAGATTCTCCGCGTGATTCACGGTGCCCGCGACCTGCCGCGCGTGTTCGAAGAGGATGCGTAGCTGCGATCAGTTCGAGCCACACCGTCGGCTCCCTCTGCGGTTGTGAATGGCAATTGTGCAGCGTACAATGCCTGTAGTGGGAAATGGGCGTGATAACCTCCGACAAATCGTTATCGGCCCCACCGTCCGAGGAGACTCTTTCATTCGTTCTGAATGATCGGCCGGTGCAGGTACCGGTGTCGCCCGAGCGCTCGTTGCTGGAAGTGCTGCGCGAGGAACTGGGCGTCATCTCGCCCAAGAACGGCTGCGAGCCGCAGGGGCAATGCGGCTGCTGCACGGTGCGTATCAATGGCAAGCCGCGACTGGCGTGTACGATGCCCGTGGCGCAGGCAGCCGGCAAGGAAATCGTTACGGCCGAGGGCCTGCCGTGCGAGGTCCGCCAGCAGGTGGCCGACTGCTTCGTGCGCGCCGGAGGCGTGCAATGCGGTTTCTGCATCCCCGGCATCGCGATGCGCGCCGTGTCGCTGCTCGAAAGCCATCCCACCCCCACACGCCCGCAGATCGCTCGCGAACTTCGGGCCCACCTGTGCCGCTGCACGGGTTACACCAAGATCGTGGATGCGATCGAGTTGCTGGCGCGCGTTCGCCAGGGTCAACCGCTGCCGGCGGCTGATGCCAGCGGCGCGGTCGGTACTCGTCTCGATCGCTATCGCGGCCGCGAATTCGTGCTGGGCGACTTCCGCTACATCGATGACATTCGCATCGCAGGCGCGCTGTACGCTGCGTTCCGATTCAGCGATCATCCGCGCGCCTTGGTTCGATCGATCGACGTTAATCCGGCGCTGGGTCATCCCGGCGTGGTTCGAGTCATTACGGCCGCCGACGTGCCGGGCCAGCGCCATGTCGGCCTGATCACCAGCGACTGGCCCATCCTCGTCGCGGTAGGCGAGGAGACACGCTACGTCGGCGACATACTGGGTATCGTCGTGGCCAACGACCAGCGCACCGCTCGCCAAGCTGCGGAGCTGATCGAGATCGATTATGAAATCCGACAACCGCTCACCACTCCCGAAGATGCGCTGAAACCGGATGCACCGCGGATTCATCCCAGGGGCAACCTGCTCTCGCGCTCGCACGTGACGCGCGGCGATGTCGCGCAGGCGCTTCGCGCGTCGGCGCACGTCGTCGAAGGCACCTATCAGACGCAGTTCATCGAGCACATGTTCCTCGAGCCGGAGTCCTGCATTGCGATGCCGCAGGTAGGCGACGGCAATGGTGCGGTGCGGCTGAGGGTGCTCAGCCAAGGTCAGGGCGTGTTCGATGATCGGCGGCAGATCGCGTCCGTGCTCGGCTGGCCGGAGGAGCGTGTTGAGGTTGAGTTGGTCTCCAACGGCGGGGCGTTCGGCGGAAAAGAGGACCTGAGCATTCAGGCCCAGGTGGCGCTGGCGGCGATGCTATGCGGGCGGCCCGTCAAGGCCACGCTGACACGCGAAGAGAGCTTCCGTCTGCATCCCAAACGGCATCCGGTGAAGATTCACATGAAAGCGGGTTGCGATGCCGAAGGCCGAATCACGGCCGTGTGGGCGCGCATGATCGGTGACAAAGGCGCTTATGCCTCTGTCGGCGCCAAGGTGCTCGAACGGGCAGCGGGTCACGCCACCGGTCCGTATCGCGTGCCGAATGTCGATATCGAGTCACTGGCCGTCTACACGAATAATCCGCCCTGCGGCGCCATGCGCGGCTTCGGCGCGAATCAGTCCGCATTCGCCATCGAGAGCTGTTTGAACCGTCTGGCGAAGGAGGTCGCCATTGACGCCTGGGAAATACGCTGGCGCAACGCGCTGGACGTGGGCGACCGCTTCTGCACCGGGCAGCGCCTCGACAAGCCATTCGGTTTGAAAAAGACGTTGCTGGCCGTGCGCGATATCTTTCGCGGCGCGAAGTACGCGGGTATTGCATGCGGCATCAAGAACGTCGGCATCGGC
>DASXUA010000474.1:0-8502 GCA_036505095.1 Phycisphaerae bacterium | reverse complement strand
TGGATCCCACAATCACCGATCCGTCTGCCGAAACAGCGCGCGCTTCCCCGCAAGGACAATACGCCCCTGGAAAGCCGTTCAGTACCTGCATTCCGCCCAAAGCCGCCCACCGAAAGTGTTCTACGACATTGCCCCAGCTGGTGCCAACGATGACCGAGCCGTTCACTGACACTCCCTCGGCCCGGCTCTGGTTCTGTCCTGGAAGAAATCCCAGAGGCTGCATCCCATCAGCGACTGTCCAGCGAAACGCCTCGGGCCCCCAATCGACACTGTCATAACTGCTGCCTCCGACCACAACCGATCCGTCTGGCGAGACGCCCGTGGCCTCACTATAGAAGTAAGCAAGGAAGCCGAGATACTCGACTCCACCAGCCGCAGTCCAGCGAAATGCCTGATAGTCATCGGGCGACGTACTCGACCCAACCACCACCGATCCATCGGCGGAGACGGCAGTTGCGTGGCTTGCGGGCGAGTAGCCGAAAAAGCCGGACTCGGGGTTGCCATCCGGCGGGGTAGGCAGAAGAATGAACTCAGGCGCATCGGCGGACACTCCGGTGGCGCTGAGTAGTAAAATCAATGCTCCTGCGATCCTCGCAACGCGTGTCATGGGCTTTACTCCTTCTTTCGTGGTCCACCCTATGATGAGAAAGTCATCTGTTCCGGGCGCGCAGACCAACCGCCCGGACGATGCCTGGCCGGTGAGTGCTTCGCTTGCCCGCGTGGGCTCACCGGCCGCGTTTGAGTTACTCACTACGCTTTCCGACCGCCTCGGCCCTTTCCTGGGCGTTAGCCGCTGAACGCATTTTCAAACAGGGCGAAGTCGGCCAGATCTACGGCAGAATCAGAATTGAGATTGGCTGCGCCACATCCCGACGGCACGCCGCCGTTCGGACCGCTCAGGCAGGCGCTCCACGCGGAGTAGTCCGTCAAGGTGATGCTGCCGTCGCAGTTCATGTCGCCGCCGTTCGGTGCCGGTCCCCAGCGCGCCCAGTAGGGTGAGATTTGATCGCCGGCGGTGGTGAAATCGCCCCCCGCGATCAACTCGTTGTTGTAGACCGCCAGAGCGCGCACCCAGTTATTGGTTCCCGTGCCGAGCGGCGCCCAATCCGCGCCATTCCAACGAGCGATGAAGTCGGCCGGCTGCCCGCCAGCGATGGTGAAGGTGCCGCCCGCGATGAGCTCGTTGTTGTCGACCGCTAGAGCGATCAGCGCGTCGTTCGTGCCCGCGCCCACGGGCGCCCAAAACGCGCCGTTCCAGCGGGCGATGTTGCTGACTGGCTGCCCGCCGGCGGTGCCGAAGGCGCCCCCCGCGATCAACTCGTTGCTGTAGACCGCAAGCGCGTATACACCTTCGTTCCCGCCGCCGCCCATCCCGCTGCCCAGCGGGTTCCAGTTCGTGCCATTCCAGCGGGCAATGTAGTTGGCCGATTGCCCGCCAGCGCTGGTGAACCGGCCACCCGCGATCAACTCGTTATTGTAGACCGTAAGGCTCCGCACCTCGTGAACGCTGCCGGCGACTCCGGTGCCGAGCGGCGCCCAAGCGGAACCATTCCAGCGCGCGATGCTGTTGGCGGGCTGACCGCCGGCCGTCGTGAACAGCCCGCCCGCAATCAACTCGTTGTTGTAGACCGCCAGGGCCCGCACGGGATATAAGCCGCTCAATCCCGCGCCGAGAGGCGCCCAGGTCGATCCGTTCCAGCGGGCGATATTGTTGGCCGGCTGACCACCGGCGGTGGTGAACTGGCCTCCCGCGATCAACTCGTTGTTGTAGGTCGCAACGGCCGACACCTCGGCGCCGATCCCGGTCCCAAGCGGCGCGTAGCTCGAACCGTTCCAGCGCGCGATGTTATTGGCCGGCTGCCCGCCGGCGAAGCTGAAACCGCCCCCCAGGATCAACTCATTGTTGTAGATCCCGAGGGCCAGCACCCCACCCATTATTCCCCCTGCGTCGCCCAGCCGCGCCCAGGCCGAGCCATTCCAGCGCGCCACGTACGCGGCAGCTTGCCCGCCGGCGCTCGAGAAAGGCCCGCCCGCGACGAGTTCGCTATCGAAGCTTGCAAGACAGTACACATCACCGTTCACCCCCGCGCCCAACGGCCCCCAGATCGAGCCATCCCAGTGGGCGATGTTTTGGGCTGGCTGCCCGCCGGCGGTGGTGAACTCGCCCCCTGCGATCAGCTCGTTGTTGTAGACTGCCAGAGCGCGCACCTTATTATTCAACTCCATGCCGAGAGATTCCCAAGCCGAGCCGTTCCAGCGGGAAATGCCGGAGTTGAACGTGCCTGCCGCGATCAACTGGTTGTCGTACACCGCCAGCGCCAGCACGCTCACGAACACCTCCCCCGGGCTCCCGATTCCCGCGCCCAAGGGGGCCCAGGCTGAGCCGTTCCAAAGGGCGACGTGGTTAACGGTCTGCCCGCCCGCAGTGACAAACCCACCGCCCGCGATCAACTTATTGTGATAAAGCGCGAGCGCGTTCACGGATGGCCCGTCGCCCCCGCCCGCTGTCCCCGCACCCACGGGTGCCCAAGCCGAGCCGTTCCAGCGGGCGATGTTATTGACCATCTGCCCGTCAGCGGTTGTGAAATTGCCGCCCGCGATCAACTCGTTGTTGTAGACCGCCAGCGCGAGCACCGTTCCATTCATCCCCATGCCGAGGGGTGCCCAAGCCGAGCCATTCCAGCGGGCGATGTGGTTGGACGGCTGCCCACCGGCGCTAGTGAAAGCGCCGCCCACGATCAACTCATTGTTGTAGACCACGACGGCGCTTACCCCGTCATTGGTCCCGATGCCAAGGGCAGACCAGCCCGTGCCGTTCCACTTGGCGATATGGGCCACCGGCGAGTCGCCGGCTACTTGAAATGAGCCGCCGACGTAGAGGGCCGATCCGGTCCCGTCGTCGTAGACGGTTAGGGCGGCGGCCGCGGCATCAAGACCCGGAAAACCTTCGCCCGGCAGCCAGTCGTATGGGCACTGCCCCCGCGCGGTATCAACGGCCGTCCAGACCGCGACGATCAGACCGATGCACGAGCAGTGGCACATGAACGATCGGGCCACACCGGATCCGTGCTTCTGAGCACGGGCAGGCTGAATTGCAGCCGGATGAGCAGACTCGAAGCTATTTGACATCGTGCGCCTCCTCCAATTTTCCCGGCCCGAACCGCTGAATTTCGCTGGCAGGTCCATTGCATCGACCTGTAAACTCAAAGTCCATTGCCTTCGCCCGGGAAATACGCAACAATGGACCCCAAGTTCTGCCAAAATCCTTTCAATGGGGCAGACCGCAGCGATTTGAGAGGTACCAGGGGCGATGCTTACTGATATGGACCGCGGGGACGGGTCCGGGACGGCTGACCCCGTCCCGGACGGGCCGGTCGCTCAGGACTTACTCCCGCTCGTTTACGACGAGTTGCGGGCCGTGGCCGCACGCTACCTCTCTCAGGAGCATCCCGGGCACACCCTGGAACCCACAGCCCTGGTGCACGAGGTCTACCTGAAGTTGGCCGATCAGCACCGGGCGAAGTGGAAAAGCCGCGCCCACTTCCTGGCCGTCGCGGCGCAGGCCATGCGGCGGATTCTCATCAACCATGCCAAATCGCGGGGGCGACTTAAGCGCGGCGGGCCGGACGCCCTGCGCGTCCCCCTGGACGATGCCTTCGCAGCCTTCGAGACGCGGGCGATCGACCTGGAAGCGCTCGACGAAGCCCTGCAGCGATTGGCAGCCATGGACAGCGCGCAGGCCCGCATCGTCGAGCTGCGCTTCTTTGGCGGACTTTCCGTGGATGAGACGGCCGAAGTTCTCGGCGTGTCACCGCGCACCGTCCATCGCGAGTGGGACCTGGCTAAGGCCTGGCTGCGGGGCGAAGTCTGTAAAGGCGACCAAACCTAGCTAGCTGTGTCTCAAACTCCCTCTCCCTCGTAGGGAGAGGGCCGGGGTGAGGGTCAAACGCCTGGGAAATCGAGACGGCTCCCCTCACCCAACCCTCTCCCCAAAGGCGAGAGGGCTTTTGGGATAGAACCTCGTTGCGTCTGGCCGCGGGCCTGGCAGAATTCCGGTCCGGATGTTGCGATTATGAGCAACACCGCGCCTGCGCGTCACGTGCGCGCATGCGGCTGGCA
The DNA here is from genome assembly GCA_036505095.1 of Phycisphaerae bacterium. Classification (GTDB taxonomy): domain Bacteria; phylum Planctomycetota; class Phycisphaerae; order UBA1845; family UBA1845; genus DASXUA01. The sequence continues at coordinate 4,383 of DASXUA010000474.1, read as the reverse complement.
GTCAACAGCCATGACTCCGCAACGTTGGCAACAGATCAAGCGGGCCTTTCACGCTACCCTGAACTGCCCGGCCGACGAGCGCGCCAGCGTCGTCGAGCAGCTCTGTGGGAGCGACCGCGGCCTCCGCAGTGAAGTCGAACGGCTGCTGCGGCAGCACGACGCCGGCGGCGCATTTCTGGAGAGCGCGGGTGCCGAGACGATCTTCGCGGACAGGCCGCGCGACAGCACGGCCGACGTGGGCCGACGTATCGGCGGATACGAATTGGTCTCTGTCCTGGGTGAAGGCGGCATGGGCACCGTGTACCTGGCGCGGCAGGAACGACCGCGCCGCACCGTGGCCCTCAAACTGATCCGCCATGGCCACGCCTCGCCCGAGGCCGTGCGCCGTTTCGAGCACGAGTCGCAGGTGCTGGCGCTGCTGCAGCATCCGAACATCGCTCAGATTCACGAGGCGGGCGCGGCCGACGGCGGGCCGGGGGCGCAGCTCTTTTTCGCCATGGAATTCGTCCAGGGCGCACCGTTCCTCAAATACGCAGAGGAGGCGCGTCTGGACGTGCCGCAACGACTGCGATTGTTCATGCAGGTGTGCGAAGCCGTGCAGCACGCGCATCAGAAAGGCGTGATCCACCGCGACTTGAAGCCGGCCAATATTCTGGTGGACGGCAGCGGGCAGGTGAAAGTGCTGGACTTCGGCGTGGCGCGCGTCACTCAATCCGACGTGCAGCTCAGCACATTGAACACCGACGTCGGCCGGCTCATCGGAACCATCCCCTATATGAGTCCCGAGCAGGCCGGCGGCGACCCGGCGCAACTCGATACGCGCTCGGACGTATACGCCCTAGGCATGATTCTGTACGAGCTGCTGTCCGGCAAGTTGCCTTTCGACCTGAAAAACAGAGCCATTCCAGACGCGGCGCGCATCATCCGCGATACTGAACCTGAGCCGCTTTCTTCCGTGAACAAGAGCCTGCGCGGCGATCTGGAGACGATCGTCGCCAAAGCGCTGGAAAAGGACAAAACGCGGCGCTATGCGTCAGCGTCGGAATTGGCGGCCGACATCGAGCGCTACCTGCGCAACGAGCCGATCGTCGCCCGGCCGCCGAGCGCGCTTTATCAGTTTCAAAAGTTCGCGAAGCGCCACCGCGCGCTGGTCGCCGGGTTGACCGCCGTGTTTTTTGTGCTGCTGGCCGGCGCCGTCGGGACAGCCTGGCAGGCTCTCCGCGCTAATCGACAGCGAATAGTCGCCGAGCAGCAGCGCGATCGGGCCAACACCGAAGCCGCCAAGGCCGAGCAAGTCGCCCAGTTCCTGCAGGAGATGCTGGGCGCCATTGACCCTGAAGTCGCGCAGGCCCGCGACACGACGCTGTTGCGTGAGATACTCGCCTCGGCCGAAAAACGCGTCGAGACGGAACTGAGCAACCAGCCGGAAGTCGCCGCTGCGGTTCATCTGGCCATCGGCAAGGCCTACAGCGCCGTCGGCATGTATGAACCGGCGGAGTCGCATCTGACGGCGGCGATTGAACTCTTTCGCGGAGTCTTCGGCGACGAGCATGCGCACACCATGGGTGCGATGAGCCATCTGGCCGGCCTGTATTACGTGACCGGGCGCCAGCAGGAAGCCATAGACTTGTCGCGCCGCGCCTACGATTTCGCGCGTAATATCTGGGGCGAAGCACACATCGAGACTCTCACGGCGGCATCCGACCTGGGCGAATTCTATCGCGGAGCGCGCCAGTTCGATGAGGCCGAGGCCCTGCTGACCAGGGCTTTGAAGTTATTCCGCGCAGACGACAACGACCAGGACGGATCGCGCCTGGCTGCGATCAACAACCTGGGAATGGTCTACTACGACCAGGGTCGCTGGGACGAAGCCGAGGCGCTGCTCGCTGAGGCACTTGACGGGAATCGCGCCAAGTTCGGCGATCGGCATCCGCGCGTGTTGACCGGCATGACCTCCCTGGCGGGAATTTACACTATTCGCGGACGACTCGTCGAAGCCGAAACGCTCCTTCAAAAATCTCTCGACGCCTCGCGCGTGGTCTTCGGTCCAGACCAATCGCGCACCGTCGGGACGATGCTCACGCTCGCGAACCTGTACAGACGGCAGGGGCGCTACTCAGACGCGGAGGCACAGTTCCGGGAGGTCGTGGAGATTCGTCGCCGTCTCCTGGGCGAGGCCGACCCATTCACACTTTCAGGTATGAGCGGCGTGGCGATCAGCCTGCATGATCAGAACCGATTGGCCGAAGCCGAAGAAGTGTACCGAATCGTGCTGGAGGGTTACCGCACGGCGCGCGGCCCGCTCGCCCACGACGTTTTCACCGCCACGGGTAACCTGGCCCGCTGCGTTGCTGCTGAGGGACGTCTCGCCGATGCAGCAGCGCTCTACCAGGAGTTGCTCGACCGGGCACGTCCGAGCCTGGGAACTGATAATCCCGATATTTGGAAGGCCGCTTCGCGGTTGGCCGGCATTCAGCGCGAACTGGGCGACTTGGCCGGGGCTGAGGGGCTGCTCGTCGAAACGCTCCAGGCGCAGCGCGCCAAGTTGGGGGAGGACCACGCCGAGACCTGCTCATCGATGAACGAATTAGCCCTCTTTTATCTGGCGCAGGAACGGTACGCCGAGGCGGAGCCTTTGCTGGTGCATGTCGTGGAGGCCCATCGCCGGCAATTCGGTGACGACGCGAGAGACACCTTGTCAGCCATCGGTAACTTGAGCGAGTTGTACCGGCTGACGGGGCGCTTCGATCAGGCCGAGACGCTGATGCTGCGCGTCATAGAAGCCGAACGCAAACTGCTGCGCGAAGATAACCCGGATTTTCTGATCTCATTGAACAACTTGGGCATGCAGTACCTGGCGCGCGGCCGCTTCGCGGATGCGGAGCCGCTTTTGCAGCAGGCCTATGAGACCGCCCGCCGGGTCCAGGGTCCCGATCACCCGAATACGGTGAATTACCTGAATAACTGTGCCGTCTGGTTTTACGATCAGCAGCGCTTCGCTGAGGCCGAACCGCTGCTGCGCGAAACTCTGGGGGCTCGGCGTAAAACCGCGGAGGACAATCCTAGCGCCTTGAGCATGACGGCCGTGCGTCTCGGGCACGTGCTGGTCGAAATCGGAAAGCCGGCCGAAGCCGAACCTTTGCTGCGCGAATCGCTGGAAATGCGGCGCAGCACCCTGCCCGCCGATCATTGGCTGATCGCCAACGTACAAAGCCTGCTGGGCGCCGCGCTGGCCGGTCAGTCGCGCTTTGATGAAGCCGAGCCGCTGCTGCTCGAAGGCTATGCCGGCATGAAGGATCACCCACAAGCACCCGCACAGCGCAAGGCCGAGGCACTGCAGCGCATCGTCACCCTCTACGAGGCCTCGGGCCAGTCCGAGCGGGCCGCCGAGTGGCGCGCGCTCCTCGAACAATCGGATTCAATTGTCGATCGGTAGGAACTGACCAGCGGCACGTCCTGCCCGCCTACCGCCGCGGTCAGAAACCGGGACTCTGACCAGGCGTTCGGGGTGCATGACAGGATCGGCGGACATCCTCAGCCCCGTTCACGGTCATTTCAACGGGCTTACGCCTGGGCTAAAGCCCTCGCCATTCGAGCATAAGCCCGTTCAAACGTCGTTCAAACGGGCTACCAGAATCTACGCCTCGCGCTTCACCAGCCGTAGAACGGCTGGCCTGTGGCCCGTTGCGCGGGAAAGCCCTGAGAACCCGCCGCGGCGGGCTGGACAGAAAAGTCCGCCGATTGCGTCATGGACCCAGGCGATCGCGCGTCACGGGCAGGCTGCCACGGTCGCGCCGTTGAAGACCTGCGTCGTGTTCACGCCGTTCAGAAGTTGCACGAGCCGCAGCAGGTCGACTGTGTTGACCGGCGGCGATTCATTGCTGCGGTTCACGTTGTAGCGCGCCCGATTGCTCGGCACATTCGCACTGCCGTCATTGAGCCGCTGCACCAGCCAGAGCAGGTCGATCGTGTTGGGCGCACCATCCATATCCACATCGCCCGGCAGGAACTGGTACTGCAGCTTCTGGCCCGCGGCGCTGCCCGAGAAGGCGAGCGTCGTGCAGTGCGTGGGCGGGATAACACCCGATAGTGTAATGACATACGGCCCGCTGCCGCTGCCGCTCACCCCCACCATCGCTGGGCAGTTGCCGCCTGTGCAAGCGATGCCGACGTTTCCGATGTTCGGCGCCGGCGTCGGCGTTGCGCTGAACGTCACGCTGATTTGGGCATACTGCACGCCGCCTTGCGGCTGCGTGCCGGCGCCGCCGATGCCAGCCGTGAGCGCGTTGCTCATGCCGGTGTCGAGTACGTCGCGGTACGCCTGCTGACCGGTCACGTACGGGTTGTCGGTCGGCGGATTGGCGCTCACAATCACCGCGCAAT
>DASXUA010000473.1:0-13664 GCA_036505095.1 Phycisphaerae bacterium | reverse complement strand
CATCGGGATCAGATTGCCCTGATCGGCCTCGGTCGCGGTGATGATGACGTTGCCATCGGATTCGGGCCGGCAGGCCGAATTGAACAGACCCTCGGCGAAATCCGAGGGCGGCCGCAGCGGCAGCAATCCCAGCTGATATTGCCACCCCAGGCAATCGGCTTTGAATTCGTGGACGAGATCCAGAACCGCCAGATAATCGCGAAGCTGCGCGCGCGTGGCATGCTCATCGAAATCTTCAGCGTCTTTCTCCCGCCAATGAAAGGTGACGCCCTTCTCGCGCACAAACGCGAATGCCGCATCGATGCGCTTGGGCTCGACGCGGCGGCCGCGATCGATGATCCAGGCCTGATCGACCTTGTGCTCTGTAAAGCCGATCGGGTTCAGCAGCCGCGGGCCGAAGTAGCCGTTGATCATGCCCATCGACGTGTCGCCGAGCATCAATGCCAGGATGCGACGTTGGCGGATGCCATTCAGCACCTCGCTCCAAACCCCGGCACCCGCGGGCCCCGGAGTTGCGTCCGGGGTTCTGATTTCATCCGTCGGATATTCGATTTGTCCGGTGCGGCACCATTGATCCAGGCGGGACATGAACGCGTCATCGGCGGTCCAATCCGTCGCGCTGGTCCACACGCGCGAGAACTTGCGACCCACGCTCTCCAGACAGGCCCCGGTGTTGAGCAGGCCGACCAGACCGGGCCATATTCCGGAGAAGTTGCTGGCGAGCAGCAGCGGATTGTCCTTGCCAACAACACCATCGGTCGTGTGCGGGCCGTAGAACCAATGCGTGCATACGCCAATCAGCGGATCATCGACTGGCCCGAGTTTCTCGATCGCTTCGTGCGGTTTAGTGAGGAAGCCCTCGACGCGATAGCTCGACCGGCCGAGCTTCTGGAGCGCGCGTTCCAACTGTGCGGTGGCGGCGCGCACGCCCGGCAGCGCGAGCTCATTCGGTTTGCTGCGATAATCCCCCGGCCAGAAGATCGCGACCGGCGCGCTCATGCTTCGGCTCCAATATGCAAGCGCCTGCGCCAGAGTTTAACCGCCAAGGCGCCAATTCTCAGAACCCCTCCCGCCAGGGAGGGGTGACTTGCGCACGCATCCAGCGCCCGGACGTCACCCCCCACTCGCGTGGGGGGTTCTTACATGCAACGAGGCCGGGGGCATGGCTGCACCCCGGCCTCGCGTGGATCACAAGTTTCGCGCTTGGGTTTATTACGACGCCTGCGCGGCCGCCGCCTCGATCATGGCGCGAATCCTGGCCTGGGCCAGCAGCAGTTTCGCCTGAATCGGGCAGTGCGTCTCTTCGCCGTTGACAATGAAAGTCGCCTTCATGGCGCTGCACGGCTTGGAATCATCGTCCAGCTTGGTAACGGTGCGCTCGGCTTCACCAGCCTTGATGGTGACGCTCACCTTGGCGACCGCCGCTTTGGCCAGATCGATGGCCTTCTCGGCCTGCTCCCGGTTGGCGAAATCGACGCCGGCGACGCGATACTTCATCTCGGTGTTCTTGGCCTTGGCGGTGGCGGCCGCTGACATCGGGCAGTACATGCACTCGCCATCGACCGAATACCTGACCGTCAGCATCTTCTCGGCTTCGCTGTCGAGCACCGTGGCAAGCTGCGCGAAAGCTTCATCCTTGCTCTCGAACGACTTGTTGCCCACGAGATAAACAATCTTCACATCCTCATCAGCCTTCGCCAACTTGGCCGCCTCTTCGGGGCAGGCGGTCTCCTGGTCGCCGATCTTGTAGGTCACGTGCGGCAGCGACTGCATCACCTTCGCCACGAGCGCGTTGGTCTTGCAGCAGCCGCTCTTGTGAGCGACGGTGCCCGCCTTGTCTCCGCCGGTGCATTCCGGCGGACAGGCCCACACCGACACGGACAGCGCCATCACGACACTGGCGACGAACGACAGTTTCTTCAGCACGGCACTTTCCTCCATAAAACAGTTTGGTCCCGGGATCACCCGCGTATACGCCGAGGCATTATAACCGTCTTCGGCTGCGGGGACCAGAGCGAATCGTATGAATTCGTCAGAATGCGCGCCTGAGCGGCAAACATCTGTGCGGCCGAAAGTTACGCGCGTATAGGGTACCCACCGGCCGCTTCCTTGCGACCGCGGTGCAGAACCGGATCAGAGCAGCGCGCGAGCTGCGAACGCTATGTGATGCCGTAGTCCTTGAGCTTGCGGTACAGCGTGCGGGCGCCGATCTTGAGGACCTTGGCCGTGCGTTCGCGGTTGCCGCCGCAGAGCTTGAGCGTGTTGAGGATGTGCAGCCGCTCCACGTCGGCCATGCTCATGCCGGCCAGAGCGGGCAGGCCGACCGGAACGATGTCGGTCACGGCCCGCAGGTTCTCCGGCAAGTCCTGCACGGTCAGCTCGTCACCCTCGGCCTCGACGCACATCCGTTCCACCACGTTGCGCAACTCGCGGACGTTGCCGGGCCAGTTGTGCTGCGTCAGCTTGCGCAGGCCATCGGGCGTCACGCCCCGGATCTTTGTGTGGTTCTCCCGGTTGAACAGATTGATGAAATGGCGCACCAGCAGCGGGATGTCCTCGCGCCGCTCGCGCAGCGGCGGCAGGCGGATGGCGCCGTGGGCGTGCAGGCGATAATAGAGGTCCTCGCGAAAGCTGCCCTCCTTGATGAGCTGCGTCAGGTCGCGATGCGTGGCGGCCACGAAACGCACGTCGACGTAGCGCGTCTCGGTGCTGCCGACGGGGGTGACTTCGCCGGTCTCCAGCGTGCGCAGCAGCTTGGCCTGCATGGCGTGGGGCATGTCGCCGATCTCGTCGAGGAACAGCGTGCCGCCGTCACACGCCACCAGCAGGCCCTTGTGGTCCTGGATCGCGCCGGTGAACGCGCCTTTAACGTGGCCGAACAACTCGCTCTCCAGCAGCGTCTCGGACAGGGCTGCGCAGTTAATCACCTTGAAGGGGCTGTTCTTGCGCGGCGAGTTGACGTGGATGGCCTGGGCGATCAATTCCTTGCCGGTGCCGCTCTCGCCGACGATCAGGACCGTGCTCTTGCTGCGAGCCAGCTTCTGGACGCGCTTGATCTCGCGCGCCAGCGTCTCGCTGGACCCGACGAGGCCTTCGAAGCTGAAAGCCTGCTGGAGCTGGTCTTGCATTCGGCGGTTGTCGCGGGCGGTCAGCGCCTGGCGCGCGGCGCGATTGACCTTCTCGCGCAGGACGCTCAGATCGAGCGGTTTGATCAGGTAGTCATAGGCCTGATAAGGCCCATCGCGGGCCAGCGTGTCGCGGGCGAGCTGCTCGCTGCCGTAGGCCGTGATCAGAATGACCTCGCAGTCGGGCACGAGGCGCTTGGCGGCGCGCAGCACGTCCAGGCCGTTGAGCTGACCGCCGAGTTTGTAATCCGTAATGACCACGTCGGGCGGGCGTTGCTGGAGGCTCTCGATGGCTTCGTTGCCGCTGGATACCACGCGCGGAATGTGTCCCGCGCTGCGCAGCGCCTCGGCGATGGCCTCGCCGTGCGCGAGGTCGTCTTCCACGATCAGTACGAACGCCGTATCCGGCATGGTGGACCCATCTTACGCGCGGACCCGCCGGCCGTCAGGGACCCCGGCGCGCCGGGGTGATCCGCAGGCTGATTAGCCTTTGATGCGGTTCAGCAGTCGCAGCAGGCCATCGAGGATCGTCAGCGGGTGCGGCGGGCAGCCGGGGATGTAGAGATCGATCGGAATGATGCCCTCCACGCCGTTGTGAACGTCTGGACTGCCGGCAAACGGCCCGCCGCTGATGGCGCAGGCGCCGAGGGCGATCGCGATGCGCGGGGGCGGGATGGCTTGCCAGGTCTCCAGCAGCGCGTGGTACATATTTTTCGAGATCGCACCGGTGACGACCAGCCCGTCGGCGTGGCGCGGCGACGCCACGAACTGAATTCCGAACCGCGACAAATCCCAGCCGACGGTGTTCAGGACGTTGGTGTCCAGGTCGCAGGCGTTGCAGCTTCCCGCACAGACTTCGCGCAGGCGCAGCGCGCGGCCCAGGACGCGCTGCAGCTCGTCGGCCATCTTTTCGGCCAGCTTCATTTCGCCGCCCGTCAGCAGCAGATCGGCGCGACGCGACGTCGCCATGCGATAGTCCTGCGTGTAACGCACCGCTCCCTCGGGACACGCATCGACACAGGCCGTGCAGAACAGACACTTGCCCAAATCGAGCGTCAGGGCACCGTTCGCTTGAATAGCTTGCGTCGGACAGGCGTCGGCACAGGCCTGACAGCCTTCAAGGCAGCGCGCGGGGTCAAGCTGCGGACGGCCGCGATAGCGCGCTGGCAGGGTCGGGATCGCGAGCGGGAACTTCGTGGTGCGCTGGCCCTGGGCCAGGCGGGTTTTCAGGATATCGAACATTTGCTATTCCACAAGGCTCGGCAGGAGCCCGCCTCGGCGGATCTGCGACCTCGCCCTCCCACGACGGTGCAGGCGGGACGCCTGCACCACAATGGGCAGGCGGGAGGCCTGCACTACAACTCACAAATCATGACCCGCGTAGCTCAGGTTGAAACTCTTATTGCACAATGGGAAGTCGGAAATGGGAACGCCGCGTAATGCCAGCGCCAGTCCGAACCAATTGTGCAGCGACGGATCTTTGACCTTGACGAAGGCGAGCTTGCCCATGTCGTCGGTGAATGCCACATGCAGCGCCTCGCCGCGCCAGGTTTCCGTCATTCCGAAGGCCAGCGCATTCGGGAGCAGCGGTGCAGGGGCTTCAAGGATTCGGCCCTTCGGCAGATTCCGCAGCAAGTCGAGCAGGAATTCCAGCGAGCGCTGTACCTCCAGCCAGCGGACGACGGCCCGTGCGTAGACGTCGCCGCTGGTCTCGACGGCCACGGGGATGTGGCTGAAGCGGAAGACGCCGTGCGGATGGTCGCTGCGCACATCGCGCTGACAGCCGCAGGCGCGCGCGGCCGGACCGACCAGACCGATTTCGTCGGCTTGCGCTGCGCTCAGCACGCCGGTTCCCTCAAATCGTGCCAGCACCGATGCCTGTTCAAACAGCATCTCGAGCACCTGCAACGTCTCAGGGCGTAACTGCTCGAGGCGGCGATGCAGTTGTTCAGCCATCTCGTCGGGAATGTCGAAGAGCACGCCGCCCGGCCGCAGCAGGTTGCGCCCGAAACGATTCCCGCAGATTTCCAGCGTCAGGTTCAGGAATTCGCCCCGCAGCCTCCCCAGGTAGGCCGCGCCCGGCAGAAAGCCCACGTCGCTGCAGAGCGCTCCCAAGTCGCCGACGTGGTTTGCCAACCGCTCGAGCTCCAGCGCGGCGCCACGAATGGCCGCGGCGCGCGGACTGACTTGAGCGCCGCTCAAACTTTCGAGCGCGGTGCAATAGGCCAGTGCGTGGCCGATCGTGGCATCGCCGGCAATCGTTTCGGCCACGATCGCCGAACGGGTCGCGTTGGCGTGCAACAGTAACGGCTCGATGCCGCGATGCTGATAGCCAAGCACGACTTCCAGGTGCAGGACTTCCTCGCCGTGGCATTGAAAACGGAAGTGCCCCGGCTCGATGATGCCGGCATGCACCGGACCGACGGCCACCTCGTGCACCTCTTCACCGTTCACGCGATAGAACGGGTAGTCGCCGGGAATTGGCTTGGCAGCGTCGAAGCTTCCCCAAGGCGCTGGGCCGCCGGTGTCCGTCGCGTGATAGCGCAGTGGTTTGAGCCACGGATGACCGATGGGATGCACGCCGAATTGCTCGGCGATTTCGCGCTCGAACGCCTGGGCGGCGGGCCAAGATGCGGTGACGGACGGATTGCTCATCTCCCGCAAATCAGCCCGGCAAACCTCGATTGCGCCGGCAGCGTCGAAAGCCACGAATGCATAGAGCCGCACGGAGCCATTCGAAAACCGGCGACCAAAAAGCTGCGCCAGGCGTCCACCGCGATCACGGGCCGCGATCAGGTGCTCGGCAAACACATCGGAGGCCACGGCGGGGACCTGCTCTTCGTCCACGCATTCGCCCTGACGCACGGCGATCCAGCCAGCCTCGATGCGTGGAGCGGCGTCTGTCGCCTGGGCCGCATTCATGGGATTACCTCCGGCGCGAGTGCGCGCGCGCGACCCGGGCGTAGACTTGGCAGGGCGAAGCCCTGCGCTAGGTCAGCCCAGGGCAACGCCCTGGGTACCAGTGGCGAGAGGCGGTCCGAGCCCTGAAGGGGCGCGCTAACTGGCTCGCGTGCAATTAGCGCGCCCTTACAGGGCTTATTCCCTTGCCCCGCGCCGAGTCCCAGGGCGATGCCCTGGGCTGTCATAGCGCGCCCCTGCGGGGCCGGGGTATCAAGCCAATCCAAACCGGCGGTAGCCAGCCCGCGGGGCGGGTTATGCACTCGGTTACTACTCGCCAGTTGCGTCGTCGAGGGCTGCACGACGGTTTCGGCGGCGCGCGCCAGTGCGTCTTTCACGAAGGCAGGTTGATATGCGCCGAGCGCAAAGGCCACCAGCGCCAGCGCGACGGCCGGCACCAGCATGGTTCCGTTCCGCCAGCGCGGGTCGGCGCCCGACGCTGCGTCATGCCGCCGGGATAAACCCGGCGGCTCGCTGGGCTCGCCAAAAACCATCGGCAGCATGGCGGTCATTACGCCGACGAAGGCGATGGCCAGCGCGGTCGCGAATATGGCGACGACCCACCATTGCTGTCGAGCGGCGGCCGCCAGCAGGATTCCGAGTTCACTGAAGAACATGCCGAAGGGCGGCAGGCCGCAGGTCGCACACAAGCCGGCCAGCAGCACGATTCCCGCCACAGGGTGCCGATGCAGGGCGCCGCGCACGTCGCTGACCTGGTTGCTGCGGTAATTCCGCCATAGGAACCCGGCCAGAAAGAACAACACGCCCTTGTTCAGTGTATTGTGCAGCGCGTGCAACATGCTGGCATATGATCCGGCCAATCCCAGACCGATGCCCACCACCAGCACGCCCATGTGCTCGACGCTGGTATAGGCGAGCAGGCGCCGGTAGTCGCTGTTCCGAACGATGAAAACTGCCGCGGTGCCGATCGACAGCAGTCCAAACGTCACGAGCCAGAAGCCCGCGAAGGGCGCCAGGCCGGCCGCGCAGCACACCTGGAAAACGCGCAAGATGCCGAGCAGTGCGCTGAGCGTCACTCCGCCGGCCATGATCGCAGAAATCGGCGGCGGCGCTTCACCATACGCGTCCGGCTTCCAACTGTGCAGCGGTGCCAGTCCCAGCTTGGTGCCGAAACCGACCAGCGCCAGCAGGAAGCCCGCGCGCAACCAGACCGGATCGAGCCGTGCAGCATGCGCTACAAGGATGTTAATCGTCAGTGAGGTCGCTTGGCCCGCTCGCAGATCGGCCAGCGCGATGCAGAAGATTCCCAGCAGCGCCAGCGCAATCCCCACGGAGTTCATCAACAAGAACTTCCAGGTCGCCTGCAAGGCCCGCGCGCCGAGGCGGAAGTAAATCAGCGGCGTCACCGCCAATGAGGCAAACTCCATCGCCACCCACAGCAAGCCAAGGTGCTGACTGATGCAAACCAGGCTAAGCGCGAAGAGCAGCAACAACATGCACGCCAGGAAGACGCGCTCTGAGACCAGCGTCTTCTGGTGATATCCGACGAAGAAGATGCAGGTCACCGCGAACAGCACGCTGATCAGCGTCAAGAAAAGTTCACCGAGTGGGTCGAGGCCGACAAAGGCCCCGGCGCTCGAGCCGACCGGTTGTCGCCAGAGCCACAGCACCACGCTCAGATGCGCCCAGCCACCCGCCACGAGGCTCACCAGGCGCCAGCGCGGCGCCGGCAGTGCCAAGCAGAGGAACGCGAAGGCGAGTGGGATCGCAAGCAGGAGTAGCAGCACGTCAACCCTCTCCGCCGGACGCCGCGCCTGCGGAGTTGGCCTCCACGGCCAGCAGGTGCGTGTCCATGTGATCAAATTCGCGCCGGATGTGATGCACTACGATCGCCATGATGAAGACGCCCACGAACACATCCAGCAAGATGCCCAGCTCCACCAGCAGCGGAGTTTGTGGCAACAGCATGAGGCCGAAGATGAAGATTCCGTTCTCGACCACCAGAAAACCGATAACCTGCGTGATGGCTTTCACACGGCTGATCAGGACCAGCAGGCCGATGAGCACCGTGGACAGCGACGCGGGCAGCAGCAAATCGGAGAGCGGCGCTTCGGCGAGCGGCAGGCGGCGGGCGACGGCGAAGCTGCCGGCCGCCAGCAGCGCGCCGATCATCACGGACGCGGTGAAGCCGATGAACGGCTCGACTTCACGGTGAATCTCGCCGGTGCGGATAATGCGCTCCAGCACGCGCGGAATGAAGATCGCTTTGAGAGCAATGGTCACGCCCGCGATCAACAGCGCGTGCCGGCCGGGGATTCCGACGTGCAGGGTGTCGGCCGCCAACGGTAGCAGCGCCAGCAACAGACTCTGCATGGCGAAAATGCGGATGCAGGACGCCAGCCGGCTGACGGCCAGCATGGCCAAGTCCAGCAGGATGATCAGCATGAAAACCGCGTCGAGTATCGCCTGCATGCCTATCCGTGGCCTCGCGTGAGGATCAGCACCGTCGCCAGCCCGGACAGGACGGTCGCCCCGGCCAGCAGGCGCGGGACGTGATTCAACCGCAGCCGGGCCGTCATCGATTCGATCACTCCGATCAGCAGCGCCAATCCGGCCAATTCGATCAGCCGCAGCAGCGGACCCACCGCGGCCAGCCGATCCGGCATCGGCAAGGCGGCGTGCAATAGAATCGAACCGAGCAGCGTGAGCTTCAGCGCGGCGGCGTAGGTGATGAAGGCGAAGTCCGGGCCGCTATGATCCAGCACCATCACCTCGTGGATCATGGTCAGTTCCAGGTGAGTGGCCGGATCATCTACGGGGATGCGACAGGTTTCGGTCAGCAGCACCACCAGCAGCGCGCCCACGACCAGCAGCAAGGCGGGGGTTACGGCGTGCCAGGCGGCGAAGAGCTGCGGGCCGAGCATCTCGCTCAGCCGCAAACTGCGGGTGGCGATCGCGATGACCGCCAAGCACAGGAACAGCGCCGGCTCGGACATCGTGCCGAAAGTGACCTCACGCGCCGCGCCCATGCCTTCGAAGCTGCTGCCGGTGTCCAGCGCGGCCAGCACGGTGAACATGCGCCCCAGCGCCAGCAGATAAGCGATCAGAATGATGTCGCCCGCGAAACTAATCAGCGAGTGCTGCGACAGCACCGGAACCAACGTGGCGGTCGTCAGCAGCGCGGCCAGATTGACGATCGGCCCAGCGCGAAAGAGCCAAGTAGTGGTTCGACTGTAGACAGCGCCCTTTCGAATCAGTTTGTGCAGATCGAAATACGGTTGCAGCCACGGCGGTCCGGTACGGCCGCCGAACCAGGCCTTGGTGCGAGCGATGATGCTGCTCAGCAGAGGTGGCAACGCCAGGACCAGCGCGAATTCCGGAATGGCCAGCACGGTCCGCCAGAAACTCATGGGCCCGTCCCTTCAACGCGAGCGGGCGGCGCTCCTGCCCGGGAGGGCGAGGCTCCTGCCGAGCCTTGGTTCGCCGGGAGGCTCACCCTCCCAGAGGAAAAACCCTCGATGAGGAACAGGATGATCAGTGTCAGAACCATGAAGGTCAGGTAAACCTGAATGCTGCCGCGCCGGATCGCGGCTAGCAATCGAGCCAGCACAACGCGCAGCGGTGCCGCTTCGCGCGCCGGAGGCGGCCGAATCGGAGGCGCAATCGTCGGCCGCCCAGTCCAGGTCAGCGTGCGCGCCATCGCGAACAGCCGGGCGATACCCGCGAAGAGCGGCGCGAAGAGTCCCTCCTCCGCCAGATCAGCCGTGTGCGTTTCAAGGTGCCCGGCCTGCGGAAAGGGACCGATTGGAGCAAGTGCTTCTTTTCTTGGCCATAACAAACTTCGGAAGCTACTGATCAAAGACCAGGCGAAGGACGACGCGCTGTATTGCATACGCGGGGACGGATATGGATAGCCGCAGCCCCAGGTCGGCACGCGCGCGGCGCGCGGCGCATGTCCCAGCACCTGGCGCCGCACGATCGCCAGCAGCGCGACGAAGCTCGCCAGGACGAGGGCCATCCAGGTCAGAGCGGTCGCGGGCGCCCACACCTGCCGGATAGCGGACTGGAACTCATCCGAGGACTGTCGCGTCAGCACGCCGACGCCTTCGGCGAGCAGCGGCACGAATACTCCCGGCAAAACCCCAATCGCGACGCATAGCAGGGCAAGAAGCGCCATACCTGCGAGCATTGAGCCGGGCGTGCCATGCGTCTGCAAAGCGGCATCGCGCGGTTCGCCCAGGAACACGACGGCAAATACTTTTGAAAAACATGCTAACGCCAGTCCGCCCATCAGCGCCAGCGACACCAATCCCAATACCGGCGTCGCCGCGCGCAAGCCCGGAATTTGAAGGGCACCGCCGAACAGCGAACCATAGATCAGCCACTCGCTGACGAAACCGTTCAGGGGCGGTAGTCCGCAGATGGCCACGGCCCCGACCAGAAACAATGCGGCATTGCGCGGCGTCTGGCGCGCCAAACCGCCGAGCCGATCGATCGCGCCGGTCCCAGTGCTGTGAATCACCGCGCCGCCGGACAGAAACAGCAATCCCTTGAACAGCGCATGATTCAGGACGTGCAGCAAAGCGCCGGCGTAACCCAGCGCTGCCAGCCCCGTCTGGTGGGTGGACTGGCCCAGCATTCCCATCCCGATGCCCAAGCCGATGATGCCGATGTTCTCGACCGTGTGATAAGCCAGCAGTCGTTTGATATCGTGTTGGGCAAGCGCGTAGAGCACCCCGAGCACGCCGCTGACAGCCCCGACAATTAACATGGCGACCGCGCAGCCGACCGGCAGGGTCGGCAGCCAGGTCAGTAGCCGCAGCAGGCCATAGATGCCCGTCTTGACGACCACGCCCGACAGCAACGCTGAGACCGGCGTGGGCGCGACCGGGTGCGCAATCGGCAGCCAGACGTGCATCGGCATGAAGCCGGCTTTCGTGCCGAATCCGATCAAACCCAGCACCAGCAGCAGCGCGGCCGTAGAAGCACCAATCGAACCCAGCCCCGCGCGCAGCGACTCAAAATCTGTCGAACCGCTGTGGCTGGACGCGAATGCCAGAACCGGAACGACAAACAGGGCCGTGCCCAGATGCGTGGCGATCAGATACATCCAGGCGCCGCGCCGTGCCGCGGGATCACGATCGTGCAGCCCGATGAGGAAAAACGCCGCCAGGCTCATTAGCTCCCAGCTTGCCAGGAAGAGCACCACGTCGGCCGCACAGACGACCAGCACCATCGCTGCGACCATCACACACAGCAGCGCGCTGAATGTACACACGGCGCGCGGCTGCATCTCGTGCTGCCAGTATCCCCAGGAATAAACGGCGGCACTGACGCTGCTGATGCCGATCGCGACGAGGAAGCAGGCGGACAGGCCATCGATCGCCAGCTTCACCGTGCCCAGAGGCAGCAACCAGGCAAAGACGTGCGCCGCCTGCCCGCCACCTATCAGCCGGATCAATCCCGCACTGGTCGCGGCCAGACCCGCGAAGGCGATGCACGTCAGACCGCCCGCCAATGACCAGCGCGGCCAGCCGGCTGACAGCAGCGACCAGACTGCACCCACCAGCAGGACGATCAAAGACCAGACAATGAAGTTCACGATGCCGCGCCTTCCGGTCTTACGGTCCGGACCATTCCCGTCTCGACCTGCTCCAGCCTCGCCAGCAGCTCGGCCTGCGACGCGCGGGCTTCGACCAATCGACGGAACTCTTTGTTTTGAAGCGCAAACATCAGATGACTCAGCATCATCAGGTGCACCCGCACGGTCGTACTGATGATGACGAATAGCGTCGTGACCGGTCGGGCGTCCAGCGCGCCGAACTCGATCGGTTGCCGCAGAAATGCCAGCGTTACGCTCGGACGATTCAGGCCCAGCACGATCGGCCCGCGCGGATGTGGAATCGCGATGCCGTCGCCGATGCCCGTCGAGCACAGTGCCTCGCGCGCCACGAGGACTTGGTAAAGCTCGTCGCGCCGAGTGCCGTCCGGCAGAGGGAGCACGTCGCAGACCGCTTTCAGGGCCGACGACTTATCGGTGCCGGCCAGATCGTGGATGATGCCGCCGCGCCGCAGGGCATCCGTCAGCGGAGAGGTTTCGTGGAAGGGTTCGGGCGACACCGTCAGTTGCTGCGACGAGGCCCATTCCAGCAGCTCCACCCGGTTGAACCGGCACTTGTCTCGCACGCGGTGATTGGGCAGCCTACCTTCCTTGAGCCACCGGTGGATTGTTTTTTCAGACACGTTCAGAAGACGCGCTGCGTCTTTCACCGTCAGATCCATCCAGACGTATCTCCCTTGCGCGTCGGCGGAGTGAAGGGCGTGCCACATTCCGGACAACGGGCTGTGGTCAGTCCCCTAAGCAGATATCCGCACTCCAAGCAGCGAACCTCGCGGACCCGCTTGGGCCTGGGACGCGCGTCGAACCAATTCCAAAGGTAATAGATCGGCGCCCCTGCCGCCAGTACGGCCAGCCAAGGCAGCGTGCTGCGCGGAGAATCGCGGATCGAGAGTACGGTTATGATCGCCGCCGACAAAATGAAAAGCAACGGCACGACGGGATAGCCCCAGCAACGATAGGGTCGCGGCAGATCGGGCCGACGCACGCGCAGCACGATCACCGCCGCCGCGGCCAGGGCGTAGAAGATCCACATGGTGAACACAAAGCCGGCCGTCAGCGGCTCGAAGCGCTTGAGTCCCAACACGGCCACGCACGACAGGCCGGCCTGCACCCATAGCGAGACCGCCGGTGTGTGATAGCGCGGGTGCACGCGCCCCAGAAACCCAAACAGTAGCCGGTCGCGGGCCTGCGCGAATGTGACCCGCGCGCCGGTGATAATCGAGGCATGTGTCGCTCCCAGTGTCGAAATCAGGACCATCACCGTGACGACCGTCGCGCCGGCCTTGCCCAGCAAGCGCCGCATCACCTCCGGCGCCACCGTTGGCATGCCGCGCATCTCATCCAGCGGCACCATCGCGATGTAAACCGCGTTGACCGCCAGGTAGAGCAGGACGGTCAGCGCCGTGCCCAGCAGGAAGATGCGCGGCAGTTTCTTCTGCGGCTCGCGCACTTCGCCCGCGACCGCTCCGACGTCGCTCCAACCGTCGTAGGTCCACAGGATCTGGGCCAACACCGGCGCGAGCGCTAAGAGAAAAGGCGTGGGCGACGGGCCAGGAGCAAAATTGGCGGCCGAGCCCTGTCCCAGCGCCAGCCCGAGGGCGACGATCCCCGCCAGCGCCGCAACTTTCAGCGACGTGAGCAGGACGGCCACTCCCGCGCCCAGCCGCATGCCGATGGTGTTCATGCCCGTCAACAGGATCAGCATGACACAAGTCGTGATGCGCGTGTCCCACTCCGTGCCCCAGAGCGTGTTGACGTGCTCGGCGAAGACCACGGCGATTCCGGCGGCGGCCATCGGCTTGGTGATCAGCATATAGGTCCAGCCAAAGACGAACGCCACGGCCGGACCCAAGCCTTGATGGAGAAACACGTAAATGCCGCCAGAGCGCGGGAACATCGTCCCTAACTCGGCGTAGGTCAGCGCTCCGAAGAGCGAGAGGACTCCACCGACCAGCCACAGCCCCAGAATGACGGCCGGGCTGCCGAGGTGCTGGGCGATC
>DASXUA010000472.1:0-5080 GCA_036505095.1 Phycisphaerae bacterium | reverse complement strand
GAGGGTCCAGAACCTCGGGCGGGCTGCTGTTCCGGTATTCGAGATTCACGCCGGCAAGATGCCCTTGACACACGGATCATCAAGGGCAGGCCGGCGATACGTGCCGGCAGGATGCCGGCGCTACGTGCAGGCAAGATGCCTGCACCACAACTGCCGGCGCTACGCTATGGGCAGGCCCTTGACACGCCGCGGGCGAAGCCCGCCCGCTTCGCGAGGCGTGCCGCGAAGCGGCACGCGGTGTGTCAAGGGCAAGTCGCGGCCGTGGCACCGGCGAAGGCCTGCGTGGTGTTGACGCCGTTGAGCAACTGGACCAGGCGCAGCAGGTCCTGCGTGTTGACCGGGGTGCTTTCCTGGCTGCGGTTGACGTTGTAACGCGCGAAGTTGCCGGGCTGGTTGGCCGTGCCGTTGTTCAACGCCTGCACCAGCGCCAGCAGGTCCTGTGTGTTGGTGGCGTTGTCCAGGTTCACGTTGCCGGGATGCGAACGATATTGCAGCTTCTGTCCGGCGGTCGTGCCGGCGAAGGTCAGGGTCGTGCACTGCAGCGGCGGGATCGCGCTGCTGAGCGCGATCAGGAACTCGTTCGCGCCGGAGCCCGGCGTCACTGAGGTAACCGTCGGGCAAGTCCCGCCCGTGCACGCGACGCCGATGTTGCCGGGCGCGGGCGCCGGTGACGGCGCTGCGCTGAAGGTCACGTGAAGGGGCGAGTAGAGGATCGCCCCCTGGCCTTGCGTGCCGGCCGCGCCGATGCCGGCGGTGAGTGCGTTCGTCGTGCCGGTGTCGAGCACGTCGGTGAACGGCAAGCCGGCCTGGTATGGATTGCCCGAAGCCGCGGGCGGGTTGGCCGAAACGATGTTCGCCAGCGCCGCGCTCGGCGGTCGCAGCAGCAGGTCCATGCGAATCGGATGACTGAAACTCACAATGGGGCTGGTTCCAGCGGTCGTCAGGCGCAGCCAGCGGCTGGGCGCAATGTCCTTGAAGAACCATGTGACGCGGTCGGACTGCGCGCCGGCGCCGTTGTGCTCCAAGTTGGACACGAGCGATTCGTTCGGCGGCACAGAGATGTTTGCGTCGGTCGAGCCGGAGAAGCTCGGCTCCTGGAACAACGCTTCCATGCCGACCATGGCCGTCTCGAAGTCCTGGAGAACAACATCCGTTCCGCCGGCGCCGGCCCCGACATTGACCACGTTATCGATGTACAGCACGAACACACCATTGCTGGCGCCCATCGCGCTGGGATTGACCGTGATGGCCAGATGTTCGAACGTGCCCTGACCATTCGGCGAATCGAGCACGCCATTGCCGCCGCTGAAGCTCACAATCGGATCGACGGCCGGATCGAACGTCACGGTCTGCCAGTTGTCACTCAGCCCGAGCGGTTTGCCGATCGGCGCACCGCCGACGACTGAGGTCGGGCCGATCCATTCAATCGGTCCGGTGCCGGTGCCGTTGGAGCCGATCGGGCCGGCGTCGCCGGTCTCGCGCACGCCGGCGCTCACGAAGATCGGACCGTTGCCCGAGCCGACGCGCAGCGGATCGGATGGTCCGCTCAAGCCGTTCGGCGGCGCGGTTTGCCGCGCCTGAATACTCTGACCGGCAACCAGCGTGGCCACCGACACCGTGACGGTCGTGTTGCCGGCCGGGTTGATGCTGCCGATCGGGCTGCCATTGGCATACACGGTCACGTCGGTCGCATTACTCGCGACGTTCGCGACGGTGACGGTCGTGTTGCCCTGCTCCACGGGTGAGACCAGCGTGGGAGCCGGGGTAGTCGGCACGCTGGCGGCCAGCCGAATGTCCATCCGCACCGGCTTGGTGATGTCGATCAACGGATTGCCACCATTGGCGGTGTTGAACGTGGTGATGCGGACCCAGCGCGTCGGAGCGATGTCCTTAAAGAACCAGGTCATGCGATCGGAATGGATGCCGCCGCTGGCGAAAGCGTCAGTCACGGTCGAGCTGTTCGGCGGAGCCTGAATGTTGCCCGAGGTCGATCCGGAGAAACCGGGTTCCTGAAACACCGCTTCCTGACCAACGGCCACGGCCTCGAAGTCCGCCACCAGCACGTCGGTGCCCCCGGCGCCCGCGCCGACGTTTACAACATTGTCTACGTACAGGGTCAGCACGCCGTTGCTGGCGCCCATGAGCGCGGGATCGATCGAAACCGCAAGCATCTCGAGCACGCCGAACTGCCCATCGATCACGCCGTTGCCGGTGAAACCGCGGACCACCAGATTGGGATCCATTGAGTTCGGATCGAACGTGAGGGTTTGGAACGCGTTGTTCAGGTTGAGCACCTGCCCACCAGGTGGCACACCCGATCCGGGCGAAGCAGCCACGAACTCAATCGGTCCGGAAGTTCCGCCGGCTGGACCGGTCTCGCGCACGCCGATGCAGACGCGCACCGGTCCGTTACCGGAGCCGACGCGCAGGGCCGCGGAGGCGGCGCTCTCGCCACCGGCGCCGGTCTGCGTGGCCGTAATGCTTTGGCCGCCGGTGAGCGGTGGCACCGGAACCCCTACGGTTCCGGCGGGCGGTGACATGACGCTGCCGATCGGAGCGCCATCAGCCTTCACCGTAACCTGCGACACGCCCGCGGCCACGCCGCTGACGTTGACAGTTGTATTTCCCTGTTCGATCGGGCTTACCAAACTCGGAGCGGCCGGCGGCGGGTTCTGCACCGTGACCGGCGCCGATACCGGACTGACGCCGAAGCTGCCCGTCTGAAAAGCAGTGTAAGTCTGACCGATGATCGCCGGGTGCGGCAGCGTAAAGACGACCGAGGCGGCGCCGTTAGGACTGGCCACCTGATCGGGATCAGTGCCGTTGTCGACGTGCAGCGTGACGGAGGTGGCCGCGCCGCTGATGTTGTTGACGGTCACGGTGGGCGCGTTGACCACGATCGGCGCCTGGATGATGGGCGGCTCGACCACGGAGCCCTCGAATTGCAGCGTGTCCAGGAAAAAGACGATCGAGGTGGCCGGATCGCTTACGACATTGGTGATGGCCAGGTGCTCGAGCACGCCGCGGCTATTGGGCGCGCTGAGAATCCCATCGCCGGTGAAGCCGACGATGGCGCCGTTGATGGGAGCGCCGCCGTTGATCGAGACGTCGCCCGAGGGCAGGTCCCACTCGACGAGCATCCAATCGGTGATCGGCACGGTGATGGCGGGGATCGGGACGCGATTGCCATTGGCGTCCAGGAAATAGCCGAAGCGGGTCTGATCGTCGCCGGCCGGCGCGGTATCGATGATGCCGTTCGGGCCTGGCGAAATGATCACGGCGCCGGGTGCGGCCGTGGCGCCGACGGGAATAACTTGAACGTCGTCGCCGCCGGCGGCGGTGTTGGCCATGCCATTGCCGCCGGTCCAGGGCTCGATGACGGCGTTGATCGTCGGATCGACGCCGACCCATTCGATGGTGCCGGTCGTGCCGCCGTTGGCCAGCAGCGGTGCATTGATGCCGGTCTCGCGAATCCCGATGCACAGGCCGATGGTGCCGTTAAAGAACTCGCTGACGTTCTTGATCCGGAAACGGACCTTGCCATTCAGATCGACCGTCGGATTGGGCAGCGTGACCGTGTTGAACGACGTCAGACGGACCCAGGCCGTCGGGTCGGACGCGCTGACCCAGCTCCAGAAAACCTGATAGGCCTGCACGCCGTCGAAGCCACCCTGCGCGTTGGAGCGGAAGGCATCGTTGAAGGATTCGTTGCCCATCACGATGCCCTGCGTCGAGCCGGAGGTCTGCGGCCGCTGGAAGACCTCCTTGGCAGTGGTGACGTTGACGGGCTGTCCCTCCCAGCTCACTAGCGCCGAAGGAAATTGGCCAAAAACCGAAAACTGAAAACCGAAAACAGAAACGAGAACCGCCGAAATGAAGACGTACCGCTGACGACCCATTGCTTCTTCCTCCAGAGGGTTCAGTGCTCAGTTTTCAGTTTTCAGCGGCTCGGGCCGAACACCGAAAACTGAACACAGAAAACTAGAACTGCGGCCAAACAAAGACATAATCCCCGCTTCCATCGGGCGGTCCGAAATCCCCGTTGACCGTGCCGCGGAAGCCGTAGAACACTTCGATATTGTTGATCGCCACGCGCCGGGACGAGACCGATTCGGCATGCCCGTCCAGGTATGCGGTGTTGGTCTTGCCGTCGGCGCGCGCCGCCCGATAAAGTGCGTTTTCGCCGTCCCAGCCGGCGTCGTTGGTGTAGTGATAAGTCTTGAAGCGCCGACCGTGATAGGCGAAGTTCGGCAGCGCCTTGCCCGTCCAGCCGGATTGATACGGCCCCTCGTGCCGCGGGGCGGGTGCGGTGTTGTAGGGCGCTGGGTATGGTTGAGGGATCGGCGCCGTTTGCGTTCGCGAACGGTACCAACCGTCTGCGATCATCCACTCATCGGAAGCACGCCGGATGCGTGCGAGCTTCTGCGGCGACGTGTTGCCCACGCCACTCGGGTCGGGGACGGAGAGTCCGAAGTAATAGGCGGGCTTGGTGCTGCGGGGAACCGGATCGGTCGGCGCGGGCGGCGGCGCATTAGGGTCGAGGGCCGTGGCCGGTCCCCAGTTATTGATGACATAGTGCGTTGGCTTGGCGGGATTCACATAGGCGGCGAAATTCTCATCGGGATTGATGAACAGGGCCGTCGGGCAGGTCGCGAGCTTGTCGGAGGTTTCATTCTGATGACCCGAACTGTGGAAGACGTGGCGCAGCTTGTAGGGGAGCATCCGCTCGGCCCAGTACTCGCCGTTCGGCTGACTGAGATAATCAACCGCGTTGCGGTAGACGGCCGGGTGGAGCGGTCCGGGCAAGGTATCGATGTACTCGGCGGCGTAGATCATCGTGCCCTGGCCCAGGCTGCGCACGTTGCTGAGGCATTGCGCCATGCGGGCCTGCTCCTTGGCCTTGGAAAGCGAGGGCAGGAGAATCGCAATCAGCAGCGCGATGATGGCCACGACGACCAATAACTCGATAAGCGTGAACCCTTGACACGCCGCAGGCGAAGCCGGCACCGCTTCGCGGTGCGTGCCGCGAAGCGGCAGGGGGCGTGTCAAGGGCACCTTGTGCTGGCTGCCGTTGCTGGGC
>DASXUA010000471.1:0-3577 GCA_036505095.1 Phycisphaerae bacterium | reverse complement strand
AGTCGTTTTTTGGATTTGCCGATATGCCGTCAGAATCGTACGCTGGAGCACTCCGATGTACGCCCGCATGACGAGCCCTGAACTGAGCACCTCGGCCGACAAGCAGGTTCTCATCAGTGAAATCCGCAAGCGGAACCGCTCGGCCACGCGCGAGTTCCTCTCCGCGTTCAACACCGCCGAGCTGGCCCAGTACCTCAACTCGCTTAAGCAGATCGATCCTGAGCCCGCCTTCGCTGCCCGCGGCGCGCGCGAGATGTCCTTGAGCTGACAGTCCGCCCGGCTCTTCGCTCCACGTGAGTTTGCACGCCCCGCCGGAATCCTACTGAGTTGCTTTCCGCTTATTCGGTCCTTACGATTGAATGTGGGGTGGGTTTTATCGGCCGGGGGAGCCGTGAAAGGCACTGTTATGATGCGCAGCCGATGGGGTTCGATGATTGTGGCCGCGGCGATCGCGGCCGTGGGCGGGTGGTCTGAGCCGGTGTGGGCGCGGCCGGCGGGTCGCGCTTCTGGCGCGACGGCTTCACGGGCGCCGTCGCATGGCGCGATGCGTTCGGCTCCCATGCAGCGCTCGAGCGCACCGCGCGCCGTGATGTCCAACCGCTCAATGGCGCGGACCCCACTCAGCCGGAGCACGACCGTCCGCGGCCCGAGCACGCGCACAGTTCAGTCTTCACGTAGCTCCGTGCGGCAACAGCCCATGACACGTGCGCCAGCCGATGCGCGGGTACGCGAGCGCAACACGCGCGTTTCGCCGTCGCCAGGTTATCGAGATGTTCGGCCCACGAGCCGTAACCGCGGACCCGGCAGCGCGGCCATCGACGGCCGACGGTCCATCGATTCCCGAAGCTCGGCGCTGCGTGACCGCGGTTTTGTGAATCGGGAGCGTGGCTTCGACCGGCGGCATTCGGCCTTCGACACGCGTTTCGCGTTTCGTCATTACCGGCCTCACGATCACTTCGTGACCTTCTTCGGAAGCCGCTATTATCCGTATCCCCGGATCTGCTATCCCGGCCTGTATTATGGATCGACGCTGGGATTCGCCGGCGACTTCATCGACTATGAGCCGTACGCCTACGGCGCCATCAGTCCGACGTACGTGTACCCGTCATACACATACGCGTCACCCGGCGGCGTGGCCGAGCCGCCCGAAGAGCCGCTGGCGCGCGAGAATGCGCCGGAGGCCACGGATCACGACGTGGATGCGGGCCTGACGGCCTTCGCGGCCGGACGCTACGAGGAGGCGCACCAACTGTTCATGCGCGCTGTGCTCTCCGACGAGGAGAATGCGTATGCGGTGGTTATGTATGGCCTGTGCGATTTCGCGCTGGGCGATTACCCGGCCGCGGCCGACGCCGTGCGGCGCGCGATACGGATCGACCCGCGGATGATTGATGCGCCGCCGGATTTTGCCGCGGCCTATCACCAGTCCGGCGATCTTGCAGTGCACGTATCTCAGCTTGAGGGTTACGCAGCCCAGCGGGATGAATCCGACGCTCACCTGCTGCTGGGCTTTGTCTACTACGGTACGGGTCGTCCGCAGCAGGCCGCATCCGAGTTCGAGCGCGCCGCGCAGCGCGACTCGCAGGATTCCCTGGCCTACCTGCTGCGCGACGCCGCCCGCGCGGCTTTGCAAGAGCGTCAGCACGCGCCCCAGACCGCACCGCCCGCCTCGCGCCCCGAAACGCCGTGAGTCTACCCCAAGCCGGCGGCACTACAGGGTTTTCCGTGCCGCTTTGACTTGTAATCCTATGCCCTTGATGTATTCCCGCGGCTGATCCGTAATTTGGGATAATCTGACACGCCTGAATCCCAGCCCGGGCTCGCGCTGTGGACCGCCCGCTCCGACTAATTTCTTGCTTCGACCCGGATTTTCTAGTGACATTTCGTGCACCGGGCTGTATAACGCCGATCCGATCGCGTGTGGCGCGGTCCACAACGTGAGTGGATTCCCAAGTCAGTTTGAACTAAGGAGGTGGTTGTATGCCACGGCGTCCAAGAGCAACTTACAGACGAAGAATCAGTCGGGTGCGTCGCGGATCAAGTAACGGGATGCTCAGCGCGGGCGGCTACGGCTTCGGCCGGCAACTGCTGGCATGTCGCAATACCCTCTTGTCGCAGCGGGCCGCGCTCGATGCGGCCATCGCCGGGCTGGATCAGGCCTTGGCGACCATGGGCGCGCCGCGGGCGGCCTCAATGCTCGCACGTGGCGCTGCGCCGGGCGTGTTCGGCGCGACGCGGCGCCGCGGCCGTCCGCTCAAGGAGGATTCCCTGAAGAACTACATCAAGCGCGTGCTGCAGAACGAGCCGCAGGGCATGCGCGTCAAAGAGATCGCGCAGGCCGTGAAACGCGCCGGCTACCAATCCGCCAGCCGCAGCTTCGGCAATCAGGTCTCGGCCGCGCTGGCCTCTATGCCCAGCGACCTGCACAAGCTCGGACGCGGAACGTTTAAGCTCAGGTAGGAGTTTCCCATCGTCGCACGCTATCGCGGAACGCGGAGAAAGATACCGCGCACCACCTGCTTCTCGACCTCGCGGCGTTACGGGAACACTCGGCGCGGCGGATAAAACATTACGGGATAGTTTGCCCAACTGATGGGCGAGCGGCCCAACGCGCCACGAAGAGACCAGTCGAAGTAAGGATATCGGTGTGTCATCACGTCCGCCAGCCGACGATTGAAGCTGCGCGGGTCTTGTCGCGACGACTCTTCCTCGCTGGTCACAACCCAGTAGGTATAGCGTGTGTCACGCCATTCGTTTGATTGTCCGGGGCGTGCCGACAGGTAAGGTCCGGCCCGCTGGGCAACTTCGCGCGTCTCCAAGAAGCTCCAAGATCCGTTTGTGAAATATAATACCTGCAAACTCGAGAATGGAAGCGGCGGGCAACAGTAGGGCGCGGGTTCGCGAAAAACGACAACACATGCGCCTCTGAGTTCCCCATAAGGAATCGCGTCTTGCAATCTTTCCGTCCGGCTGTTCAGCGGAAACGTGTCAAGATACAGATTCCGAATGTAGGGATACCCGCAGAACGCCGTCCACACCAGGGCAAAAACCGCGGGAATCGAATTCACTGGCGCGCGCAGCCGCGTCCAGCGGCGCGCCAGAACGCAGGCGGTGCCGATCGCCAGCGCGGCGCACGGGAAAATGCCGAAACGCCCGTACTCGTCGGGCTTGCCGGCGCCGATCGCCACAAATTGCAGAAAAAACGCCGAAGCGGCGACGATCAATGGCACGGCCGCGCGCTGCCGGCCGACGAGCGCGGCGGCGCCGCCGACCAGTCCCACCAGCACCACCGGCAGGCCGGCGCCTTCCACCAGCAGCTCCACTACCCGCAGCAGTCCCTCGCCTAGGCGCCCGAATTCATACATCGCCAGCGAGTTTCCGAAGTTGCTCCGCAGCACGGCACGATTGGCGAAAGCATTGATCGCGACGTACGGGTTGGTCGCGAAGTAGACCCCCAGGGCCAGCGCCGTTCCCAGAACAGCGCGCCGCGTCCGCTGAGCGGCCGTGGAAGCACGCGGCGCTGGACTCACGGCCGATGGTCTATCACTTTCCGGAAGCGCGCCGGCCATCGGGCGCA
>DASXUA010000470.1:0-8793 GCA_036505095.1 Phycisphaerae bacterium | reverse complement strand
CCAGGTGTCGGGCGCGGAGTAGTCGCGCTGCGCCAGGCTTTCAGCGATCAGGTCGCCGAACCGCCGCGTGTAGGCGTCACTACGGTCCAGCCAGTAGCAGAGCGTTCCGGGATTGTTCGCCAGCCAGGCGATGAGCGTGTCTTCGCGCGATGGAGCCGAATGGGCGCGGAACAAGCTGCTGGCGATCAGAACGAACGCGACGGCGCTCGACGCAGCAAGAATCCAGGAACGACGCAACGCGGCCACGGCACGATGAGGCTGTGCCGAGGCCGTGCCATCCTGGCTCGCCGCTGCTCGGACGCTCGAAATCGGCATGCCTCAGTTCCCCTGTATCTCAGTGCGTCACACCAGCACCGCCGTCGACGACTTCGGATCGAACGCGTCGCGCAAGCCATCACCCAGGAAATTCAGCGCCAACAGCGTCAGCACGAGCAGTCCGCATGGAAACGCAATCAGCCACCAGAAACCGACGAAGGGATTGACGGCCTCGATGCCTTCTGCGGCCAGGCGCCCCAGTGACGGCGTGGGCGCTTGCACGCCGATGCCTAGAAAGCTCAGGAAGGACTCCTGGAGGATCGCTTGCGGAATCACCAATGTCGCATAGACCACGATCGGGCCGATCAGATTGGGCAGCAGATGGCGCCGGAGAATTCCGAGCGGACCCACGCCGGCGGCGCGGGCGGCCTCGATAAAGGGTTGCTCGCGGAGCGAAAGCACTTGTCCCCGGATCACTCGAGCCATGGTCAGCCAGCTCACTGCCCCAATGGCGATGAAGAGGATGATCACGTTCGCAGCCTGCACCCGATCGCCACAGAGGCGCGTCAACGGGTGCGTCAGGGCGATCTTGAGCAGGATGACCAGCAGAATATAAGGGAGCCCGTAAAGGATGTCCACCACGCGCATCAGGAGCGCATCGGTGCGTCCGCCCGCGAGTGCGGCGGTCGAGCCCCACATCACGCCAATTGTGACGGAAATTGCAGCGGCGGCCAAGCCGATCGTCAGGCTCACCAACCAGCCGAAAAGGCAGCGGTAAAGCAGGCTGCGGCCGAGATTGTCATACCCCATCCATGCGGTGGCGCGATAGGCGCTCCGGCCGATGGACAGGAACGATCGGCCGACTGGACGCGTTTGCAGATCCTGCCGGTACGCCTCGTAATCCACGACGGAGTGGGCCGCGGGCGGGTGGCGAATGGCTTCCGTAATTCCCTGCACGTCATACCAACTCGCCGAAAACGGAGCCAGCATGATCACCAGCACCAGGGCGATCAGCAGGAATACCCCGCTGGCCGTGGCGGCACGATGCGCACGGAAGCGGCGCCAGGCGCGCGAACTTGGGCGGGATTGGCTGTTGCTGTTCTGCGTCATCGATCTTCTGCGCGGTCGCGGGAAGGGATTCCCGCGAGCGCGGGTGCGAGAAAGGATTCTCGCACCAGCGACCACTCACCACTCACCCGTCATGCTGCCTCGCGAATGCGCGGATCGACTGCGGCGTACAAAACATCCACGATCAGATTGAAGGCGATCAGGATGGCAGCGAACACCAGCACGGTGCTCATGATCAGGCCACGATCCAGGTTCAGCGCGCTATCGACAAAATGCTGGCCCAGCCCCGGAATGCTGAAAACCTTCTCGACCACGAACGAGCCGGTCATGGCCTGCGCGGCGGCCGGCCCCAGGTAGCTCAGCACCGGCAGGAAAGCGACCTTGAACGCATGCTTCCAGACAACGCGCCGCGCCGGCAGCCCTTTGGCCAGTCCGGTACGAATGAAATCGCTGCCGAGCACGTCGAGCATGCCGACGCGCGTCAGCCGCGCGATGTACGCCATGAATGGCAGCGAAAGCGTCAGGCCCGGCAGCGGCAGATGCCCCAGCGTTCCCCAGCCGCCAATTGGCGCCCAGTTCAACCAGACGGCGAACATCAACAGCAGCACCGAGCCGGTGACGAAGGTCGGCAGGCTGATACCGATCAGCACGAATCCCAGCGTGCTCAGATCAAACCAGCCATTGCGGCGCACGGCCGACAGCACGCCGACCGGCACGCCGACCAACACCGCGATCAGAATCGCCAGAAATCCGAGCACGATCGAAACGGGCAGGGCTTGGCCAATGATCTGCGCAACCGTCCAATCTTTGTGCTGAAACGACGGGCCGAAGTCCAGGCGCAGCGCGCCGCCCAGGAACTCGAAAAAATAGCGCAGCGGCTGATCCATGTGATAACGCGCGTTCAGCGCGCGGATGACTTCCGGCGGCATGTTGCGCTCGGACATCTGAAACGGATTGCCGGGCGTGGTGATGACCATGGCGAACGTGATGGCGTAGATGCAGAGCAGCGTGAGGGCGCCGATGAGAATGCGTTTGGTCAGGCGCGAGATCATCGGGCAACGTGGACGTACTTGAACGGAAAGAACAGCCGCGGGTTAGGGTACAGGCCCGTGACATACGGCTTGATGGCCATCAGTTTCGTGTAGGTATAGAGCGGCAGGATCGGGAAATCGTCCTGGATGAGAATTCGCTCAGCCTCGGCCAACAGACCAAAACGCCGCTGCGGGTCGCTCTCGCTGCCGGCCTGGCGCATGAGGTCGTCGAACGCCGGGTTCGAATATCCGCAGTCGTTGTTGCCATTGCCGGTGATGCAGATGTCCAGGAACGTGGTCGGGTCCAGGTAGTCGCCGTACCAGCCGGCGCGGGCGATCAGGAAATTGTGGTTCGCTTTGTCATCGGCGAAGGTGCGGGCTTCCTTGCCGGTCAAGTCAACGTGAGCGCCCAGCTCGCGTTCCCACATCTTCGCCAGCACCTGGCAGATGCGCTCGTGAAGAAAACCGGTGTTGTAGAGTAGATCGAGGGGCGGAAGCCCTTCGCCCGCCGGATAGCCGGCCTCGGCCAGCAGGCGGCGCGCTTCTTCGGGATTGAAGTCCAGCCCCGCGGGCGAGACGTAGCCGGGAATCATGCCAGGCGGAATGAGATGATTCGAGGGCGGATTGCCCGTGCGCGTGACATGCTCGACGATGGCGTTGCGATCCACCGCCAGCGAAAACGCCTTGCGGACGCGCGCATCGATGAACGGATTTCTGCGGCCGAGGACTTCGGTGTCCTGGCAGTTGAAGATGTAGTAATAGGTTCCCAGCACCGGCGGCGTGTAGAAGTCGCTGCGCTGGCCGGTTTCGGCCAAGCGCACCAACTCGTGCTCGTACGAGGTCGTCATGTCGAAAAGGCAATCGACCTCACCCTGTTCGTAGGCCATGATGGAGGCGTTTACATCGCCATAAGCCAGCATGTCCACGGACTTCACGCCGACGCCCGCGCGGTTCCAATAATGCGGGTTGGCCACGATCAGCATGTGATCCTTGAAGGTCCATTCTTTGCTCATGTAAGGGCCATTGGTAATCAGGCCGGGATAGCCGTGGGCGCGATAGTCGGGCTTGGTCCACTGCGGGTCATAAACCACCAGGCCCTCGGCCGTCAGAGGTAAACCCTGGACACCGGGGGCCCCAAACCCCGGCGTCCAGGGCAGGCCGTCGCAGCGCTCACGCAGCAACTCGATGCTCTCGTGAATCGGAACCAGCGTGGCAAAGGCCGTCAACGAGAGGAAGTACGGGCAGGGATGTTTGAGGCGGACACGCAGCGTGTGCGGATCAAGTGCTTCGATGCCGACGGAAGACCAGCGCTCATCCATCTCGCCCGCGTGGCGCTGGATTTGCGATTTCCGATTTCCGATTTCCGATTCGGGCGCGGCGCTGGGGGATTGGATGAACCCGTTGCGCCAGTCGTAATACTCTCGCGCGCCAACGACGTGATCGTAGAGCAGCGCGGCGTAATCGGCGGCGGTGCCCGGCTCCAGGCAGCGCCGCCAACCGCGCACGAAATCGGCCGCGGTGACGGCGTCGCCGTTTGACCAGCGCGCGTCTGGACGCAGGCGAAAAGTATATGTCAAGCCGTCAGCGGAAATCTCGGGCGGAAAGTAGGCCACCCCCTCCATCGGCTCGAGCGTCTGCGGGTTGTAGGTGGTCAGCCCTTCCCAGAGGTTCAGTGCCGCGCGAATGTCCGGCACCCAGCTCAGTTGGGCCGGATCGAGCGTGTTGATGCCGGAGGTGTCGACATACACGAACTCCGCTCGCGGCCGCGGCGCGGCAAAGCCGAACCACGCCAGCGTGGCGATCAGCAGCCCAAGGCAACTCATGATGACGGCCCGGAACATCGTTTCCCGCCGCCGATTGTCTTTCGGAGAACCCCGACCCGCAACCACCGTCAGCCGGTGATCTTCGTCCATAGCTTTGCGGGAACGAAGCGCGTCAGATGGCCAACATTGGACATAGCGATCACGAAGTCATTGATGTCCAGAGTTGCGGCTTGCAGTGGCGATGGCTGGCCGCACGCGCTCGATGAGGGCTTGCGCGGCCGTTTCGTCGGCCGCTTCGGCAATGATGCGGATGATCGGCTCGGTATTCGACCCGCGCACGTGCACCCAGCCTTCTGGCCAGTCGATGCGTACGCCGTCAATGTCGATGAGCTGCTCGCGCGCGAACTGCCGGCGGATGGCCGCCAGGATTCGACTGATGCGCTCGGGCGGGCATTCGAACTTTTGTTTGATCATCCGCCAGCGCGCCAGCTCGTCGACCAGCCTCGAAAGCGGCGCGCCGCGTTCGCTCATGAGCTGCAAAACCAGGGCCATCGCGGTCAGGCTATCGCGCACGTAGACCACGCGCGGATCGATCACCCCGCCATTGCCTTCGCCGCCGATCACGGCTCCGGTCGCACGCATCAGCTCGACCACGTTCGCCTCGCCCACAGCGCTGCGGTGCACCGGGCAATCGGCGCCGAACGAGGCTGCGATATCGTCGAGCATGCGCGAGGTCGAAAGATTCGCGACCGCCGGTCCGCGCCGCTGGGTGAGCACCTGCCGCGCGGTGAGTGCCAATGTGTATTCCTCACCGACATAGCGTCCGTGCTCATCGATCAGCGCCAGCCGATCGGCATCCGGATCCTGGGCAAAGCCCACTGCCGCGCCGACGCGCCGCGTGGTTTCGGCCAATTCCGTCAGGTTCTCGGCCAGCGGCTCCGGCGCGTGCGGGAACCTTCCGCTCGGCTCAGCGTGCAGGTGCTCGATGCGGCAGCCCAACGCCTCGAGCAGCATGCGCGCCGACGGCCCTCCGGCGCCGCAGACGCTGTCGAGCACCACGTGGAAGTTGCGCGTCCGAATCCGTGGCGGCGCGACGATGCTCAGCACACGATTCACGTGGCGCTCAGCGGTTGACGAATCGGTGCTGAGTCGTCCGACACGCTCCGCCGCTGCCAGGCTGAACGAGCGCGACTGAAAGTTTTTGAGAATCTGCTCGGCGACGGACCTCGGTGGGGCAGCGCCATCGGCCGTCAGGAACTTCATGCCATTCCAAGGCGCCGGGTTATGGCTGGCTGTGACTACGATGCCGCCGGCCGCCCCGAGTTCCCGCACCATCAGCGCTGCGCCGGGCGTGGTAACGATGCCCAGGTCAACCACGTCGCAACCGCCGGCCAGCAGTCCGGCCGTTACCGCCGAGGCAACCATGGTGCCGCTGGGCCGCGAATCGCGCGCGATGACGATGCGCCCCCCGCCCACGTGTGTCGCGAACGCACAGCCCGCGTCCACCGCGAGTTGCGGCGTCAGGCTGGCGCCCACGATTCCGCGGATGCCCGAGACGGAGGCCATGAGGGACATGGCTCGATTATAGTCACGGAATTCGGCACGCGTGTAGCGCGGAATGAGTCGAAGCAGTTTTGGATTTTGGACTGCGGATTTTGGATTTCGACCGGTCGGAATCGGCAATCCAAAACCCAAAACCCGCAATTACGGCTCAGCCCCGTTTGCGCCCGACGCCAAGCTGATTCTCGAGTTCCACCACGAGGTCGGCGACGACCATGCCGCCGCCCTGACCGCTCGACCATTCGACGCTATCGTGTGCATCGATCATGTTGCGGACGCGGCGGCAGGCCAGGATGACGGTGGTGTGGTTCTTATTGCCCATAAAGCGGCCGATCTCCGGGAAGCTCATGTCCGTATGCTTCCTCGCGAGATACATCGCGATCCCGCGCGCAAGCGCAATCGTCCTTGTTTTCCGCGACGTATGGAGATCGGCCGGTTTAAGTCCGAAGTAAATGGCCGCGGCGCTGCAGATGTCCGACAGCTTGACCGCGGTCACGGCGTCGCCCATCAACTCGTCCACGACCTGCTTGGCCAGCGACAGCGTAATGGGATGCCGGCTGACCTCGGCCGTCACGATCAATTTGCAGAGTGCCCCTTCCAGCTCGCGCACGTTGGTGTGCAGCCGCTCGGCGATGAACTCGATGACCGGCTCGGCAATCTCGATCTTTCGCAGCCGTGCCTGCCGCCGCAGCAACTCGGCGCGGGTGGGCGCGCCGGGCGTCTCGACCCGGATGACCATCCCCGAGACGAAGCGGCTCACCAGCGAGTCGGACAGGTGGCCGATCATCTTGGGGTGGGCGTCGGAGGCCATGACCACCTGCTTGCCGCAATGATCGATGGCGTTGAAGGTATATAGAAACTCCTCCTGGGTGCGATCCTTGTTCGCCAGGAAGTGGATATCATCGATGACCAGCACGTCGACGTGGCGGTAACGGTGCCGAAACGCATCCTGCCCGGCCGAACGCAGCGCGAAGACGAACTCGTTCGTGAAGTCTTCGCCCGACGTGTAGTGCCAGCGCAGCTCGGCGCGCTTTTCCTTGATCTGATTGCACAGCCCCTGGAGCAGATGCGTCTTGCCCAGTCCACACCCGCCGTGGACGAATAGGGGGTTGTACTGCTGCCCCGGTTTTTCAGACACGGCGCACACGGCTGAATAGGCAAGCTGGTTACACGGACCGACGATAAACTGGTCGAGACGGTAGCGTTGTGAAGGCATGTTCCCCCCCGGCGCGCCGCTGCCGGTGCGCTGCCACTCGCGCGCCAGCCGCTCGGGGTAACGGTCAACCGAGGTGGCCTGTGAATCCGGCTGGTGCTTGCGCAGGCTGCGCGCCAGATCGGTGTCGATCGTGAAAGCCAGATCGAGCTTGCGACCGGTCACCTGCTGCGCGGCGTGCGCGATCGTGTCGGAATAGTGCTTCTCGAGCCAGCCGCCCACGAACTGATTGGGCACGGCCACTTTCAGAAACCCGTCCCCCAGTGTGAAGTTCGTCGCATTCTTGAACCAGGTTTTGTACTGGTTGGGCCCGACGCCCTCGGCAATGAGGCTTTCAAGTCGGCAGATCGTATCCTGAGCGCAGGTTGACACCTCTGGCTCCTTTCCGCCGTCCACTGCAGTTGCTGCTGTTTTGAAAGGTCCGGCAGTCGGACAGAAGTCCGACGTAGATGACCACTATTTATCTTGACCGCTAACGCTGCGTCGCCACTGGGCGACTGGCGTCACTCTAACATGGTGGAGCGCGCGCGTCAACGATCTGTTTTCGGAAAGTTAAGGCGGCGCGTCGGTGCATCCAGCGCCGCAAGAGGTTAGCGTTCGCAAATATTTTTTTGCGGCGCGGAACTCACAGCATTAGGCGCGCTGAGTTTCCGCGCGGTCCGGGACTTCGCACACGTCTCGGACGCGGCAGTCGGCGATCCATGCCAGGCGCCGTTCGGTCTCGACAAAACCCCAGCGCGCGTAAAGCCGCCGCGCCGGAGCATTGGCGCTGTCCACGGCCAGTGTCAGCAGCGGACAGGCGCGTCGTCGCCCCTCGGCGACCGCCTCCAGAATGAGGCGATCACCTACTCCGCGCCCACGCGCCGCGCGGCTCACGCCCATATAGACGATCTCCAGGCCGTCGCGCTGCGGCACGCGCGTCAGCAGGAGGATGCCCAGCACCTGCTCGTCCTTGACCGCGACGAGCCACAGGTCCGGATCGTGCAGACCGGTTGCCCGATGTCCGGCGAGCACATCCTCCGTGCGGCGCATGCCGGTCAGCCGGGGACAATCGCGGCTGCCCTCGTAGCTGGCCTCCAGCCCGCGCAGGAACAGATAATGGCGCTCCGGACGATAGGATAGAAGCTGCACGCCGGACTCAACGTCTGCGGGCAGAGCGGGAATGTCGCCCCGCCGATCGGCGTAAATCAGTTCGGCCAGAAAGGAAAAGCCGGCTTCCGTCAGCAAGCGGCATTCCAATTGATCGCCGGGAACCAGGAGCGCCTGGATCAGGACGATGGCGCGCTGCCGTGCCAAGTCGATCAAGTGTCGCAAGCAAGCGACGAGGGCCTGAGGCGCGTCGCCGTCGGCCCGTGACACCTCGAGCGGTGGCAGGATCACGATGCCCGTGCGGCCCGGCGACTTGATTACGGCCGCGGCGGTCAGTAGACCGGCATCCTTGGCGATCGATCGCAATTGGGATGGCTTGCGTGGGGAATGAACCCCAACCACCAGCGCCAGGCACAGCCCTTGCCCATCGATGTGCCGCCGAAAGGTCTCCATGCGCATGTCGGCCGCCCCGGTGGCGCGCGTGTCGCCCGTCAGGACCAGCCGCACGGCTGCCGCACGGCGCGGATCGGCCTCGGGATAGCTTTCCACGGAAAGGATGGAGGGGCCACTATCCACTTCGCGCTCGGCGCTTGGGCCGGGCGATCGGCTTGGTTCGCGCTGCCGTGTCGCCGGGCGCGGTGAACCCCTCTACGTTGAGGTCACTGCGGGGGGTTACCACCATATGATAGGGGCTGGCGGCGACGGGGGACGGCGCCGCGTCGGCGGCCGGATAGGAGTACTCGACGTCCGCCTTCAGAACCGGCCCGGCGCGGTAGACGCGCTGGATGCGCACGCCATACTCCGGCGAAGGCGT
>DASXUA010000469.1:0-2903 GCA_036505095.1 Phycisphaerae bacterium | reverse complement strand
CGACCGCGCCTTCCGTGACGACGCTCTTGACCGCGTCGGCGCTGCGATCACAGGCCACGACGCTATGCCCGCCGCGCAGCCAGCGGCGCACCATGTTGCCGCCCATCTTGCCCAAGCCGATCATGCCGATCTGCATCGCTCGCCCTCAAATCACACAGAGAAACTGAGGAACTGAGATGACCTTAATTCCAAGTTCTTCTCTGTTCCTCCGTTCCTCAGTGCGATCAAGCCACGCCAGCCAATTGCTGCTTTTTCTTCCCGATGTTTGCCATCAACTCATCGAACGACTCCGCGAACAGCCGCACGCCGTCCTGGCGGAGTTGCTCCGTCGCGTCGGCCATGTCGATACCGACAGAGGCCAAGTCGCGCATCAGCTTCTTGGCCTCGTCCAGGCCGCGCGCCAGGGTCGGCTCCACGCGGGCGTGATCGATCGTCGCCGCAATCGTGGGCACCGGCATGGTGTTCACCGTCTCGGGGCCGATCAGCGGATCGACGTAGAGCAGGTCCGGGTACTTCGGATTCTTGGTGCTGGTGGAAGCCCAGAGGGGGCGCTGGACGCGCGCGCCTTTGGCCGCCAGCTTGCGCCAGCGCTCCACGAGATTGTCCGGCACCGGCTGCTCGCCCTTTGTGCCGTGGAAAATCTGCATGAAGCGCTCGTAGGCGATCTTGGCGTTGGCATTCGCGGCCTTGCCGAGCAGGTGATCGATTTTCTTGCCGGTCTTCTGCAAGCGGTCATCGACCAGCGTGTCGACGCGCGAGACAAAGAACGACGCGACCGAAGCGACTTTCGAGATATCGCCGCCGCTGGCCGCATAGCGCTCCAGACCGGCGATGTAGGCGGCCATCACCTGCTCGTGCACCTTGGTCGAGAAGATCAACGTGATATTGATGTTGATGCCCTGCGCCAGGGCGGCCTCGATCGCCGGCAGCCCCTCGTTGGTCGCCGGAATCTTGATGAAGACGTTCGGCCGGCCGATCAGTTGAAACAGACGTTTGGCCTCGGCCAGCGAGCGCGCGGTTTCAAACGCCAGGTGCGGGTTCACCTCATAACTGATGTAGCCGTCAACGACCTTCGTGCGGTCGTAAGTCGGGCGGAACATGTCGGCCGCGGCCCGGATGTCATCCAGCGCCAACAGTTCGAAGATCTGCTCCGGCGATTTACCGTTGGCCACGTCGGCGAATTGGTCGTCGTACTCCTTCCCGCCGGAGATGGCTTTCATGAAAATGGTCGGGTTGCTGGTCACACCGACCACGCCATCGGCGATCAGCCGGGCCATTTCGCCGCCCTTCAGCATGCCGCGGCTGATGCTATCGCACCAGACGGCCTGACCAAGATCGTACATTTTGTGCAAATTCGTCATGGAAGCACTCCTGAATCGGTTAGGGCACGCCACCCGCCCGTTTTTGTGATGTAGCGTCGCCCCTCGTGGGCGGCGCCGCCGGCCGCCGCGCCACCCACAAGGGGTGACGCTACGTTTGGCTTTCCAACGCCTTGAGCTTCTCCAATCGTCGCACGTGCCGGTCTTCGCCCGTGAATCTGGCGCCCGCAAACGCGCGCACCAGCTCGAACGCCAGCTCCGGCCCGATGATTCTAGCTCCGAGACATAAAACGTTCATGTCGTCATGTTCGACGCCTTGCCGCGCACTATAGCAGTCGTGGCACAGCCCGGCCCGTACGCCCTTCATCTTATTGGCGGCGATGGCCGCGCCCACCCCGCTGCCGCACAACAGGACGCCCCGCTCGGCCCGCTCCTGCTGCACGGCCTGCCCGAGCAACCGCGCAAAATCAGGATAGTCGTCTTTGGGATCGAGCTGCGCAGCGCCCAGATCGAGCACCTCGTGCCCGAGAGCGGAAAGCAGCCGGGCCACTTCGCTCTTCAGCGCAAACCCGGCATGATCGGCCGCAATGGCAATTCGCACGCGATACTCCTTCGCCACTCTTTTGACGCTGAGACGCTGAGAGGCTGAGAACAAGAAAGTTCATGCCTTCTCTGCGCCTCAGCGTCTCTGCGTCCCATTAATGCCGATCTGTTCCTTCGCCGCGGCGACGACTCGCTCGACGGTGAACCCGAATTTCTTGGTCAACTCCTTCAGCGGCGCCGAGGCGCCGAAGGTCTTCATGCCGATGATCGTGCCGTCGAGTCCCACGTAGCGATGCCAGCCGAAGGTCGACGCCTGCTCGACGGCCACGCGCGCGGTCACCGTCGGCGGCAACACGCCCTCGCGATACGCCGGCTCCTGATGTTCGAACAACTCCCAGCAGGCCATGCTCACCACGCGCGCCTTCACGCCGTCTTTCTTGAGCTGCTCATAGGCCTCAATGCACAGGGGCACCTCGCTGCCCGACGCTAGCAGCAGCACGTCCGGCTTGCCGCCGGGCGCGTCGGCCAGAACGTAAGCACCCTTGGCCAGTCCGGACGCGGCCGCGTACTTCGAGCGATCAAGGGTCGGCAGCGGCTGCCGCGTCAGCACCAGCGCTACCGGCTCGTGCCTCAATTGCATGATAACGCGCCAGGCCTCCGTCACCTCGTTCGCATCCGCCGGCCGGATCACCAGCAATCCGGGGATCGCGCGCAACGACGGCAGATGCTCCACCGGCTGATGCGTCGGACCGTCCTCGCCCACGCCGATCGAATCGTGCGTGAAGATGTGGATGACCGGGAGCTCCATGATGGACGAAAGGCGGATCGCCGGGCGGGCGTAATCACTGAAGATCAGGAAGCCCGACCCGTACGCGCGCACCTTCGACAGTGCCAGCCCGTTCAGGACGGAGCCCATCGCATGCTCGCGGATGCCGAAATGGAAGTTGCGACCGGCGTCGTGCTCGGCGGTGAAGTCGCCCGCGCCCGGGAAGGTGAGCCGCGTCTTGGTCGACGGCGCCAGGTCGGCCGATCCGCCGATCA
>DASXUA010000468.1:0-10417 GCA_036505095.1 Phycisphaerae bacterium | reverse complement strand
TTGTGGTCGGTTCCGTTGGTTTCTACGGTGCCGGCCGTGATGTGATAGGAGCCCTTCGCGTAGCGCGCGCCGAGCGCGGGCGAGCACAGGATGAAGTCGATCATCGCGCGGTGCGGTTCCTTGTTGTAGGTGACGCGCTGTTCGGGCGGCAGCTCATCGATGAAGCTGCGCAGCGCCGTCGGTCCGGATCCGACAATCGTGCGGACCGGCTGGCTGTCGAAGGTGTCGTTGAAATCGCCGCAAATCAGGAAGTTTGCAGCCGGGTCGGCCGCCAGCAGCTCGTCGAAAATCTTGCGGATTTCAAGCGCTTCCGCCAGGCGGACATTCAGCGTGGGATCGCCGGTCGGCGCACCCGCCCGGCTCCCGCGCTTGCTCTTCAGATGCACGACGAACATGTCGAACGCCTCACCACCTGGCGGGTCGATCCGGGCGCGCAGCAAGTCGCGCTGGAACGAGGCCAACGTGCCGTCGGGCCGCGGGAACTTCAGGTGCCGGTAAGAGGTAACCGGTCCGACCGGAAAGCGGCTCAGGATGGCCACGTCGATGCCGCGTTCATCGTTGCCTTCGAACAGGACCACCTCGCCATAGTGCATTTCGGGTAGGAACGTGCGGACGAATTGCTCTAGAATCCCGCGGTTTTCGACTTCCTGCATGGCCAGCACGTCAGCGTCCAGAGCGCGGATGGTCGCCGCCAGATGCTCCAGTTCGGATCGTGGTTTGGTCGGCGTGCTCTCGTCGCTGTGGTAGGGATCATCGTACGCATCGAAGAGATTGAGCGAATTCAACGTGGCGATTCTCACCCGGCCGATGGAAGGTGCCGGAGCACTCGTGGGCTGCGTGGCCGCCAGTTGCGAGCCCGCAGTTCCGTCCGGCTGGGTTGCCGGGGCCTGAGTCTCGGGCAGGATGCGAATTTGTTCGGGACCGGTGACGAGGATCTCCGGCCGGCCCTGAAATTCGGTAATCGTGCCGGTCACGGCGATCTGTTTGTCGGCGTACATCCGCTCGGGTGGTTCCGGGAACTTCGCGAACGCCTCGCGCCCAATCACGACGCTTACGTGCTTGCGGAAGTCCTGATGGAAATTCAGGAAGCAGCGATTGCGAACGGTGCGTGCGGCGACGACGCGGCCGGTCACGGTACACCGCTGCCCAATGTGCTGCGGGGCTTCCTGCCAGGTGATCTCGACCGGCGCCGGATCGGCAAGCGCCGGTCGCAGCAGGAGCGCGAAACAAACGATGGAGAATGCGCGACGGAGCATCCTGAACCCTGAACCCTCTATTCGATGGACTGCGTCACGTTGAAGTTGCCGTCCGCATCATCAAATGTATACGTGATGGTCGCGCCGCAGGAGAACTGCGGTCCCTGCATGGCAAAGCGCATCGGTCCCAGACCGCGCGAGGCGCCCGATTCGTTATCGCGGAATTCCCCACCCTGTGTCCCCACCACGAGGTCAGGTGTGCACATCAGTGCGATGGCGTCCGTGGAACCGGGCGCCAGCAGCCCTGATCCGGCCAACCCGATGTTCTCGGTTATGTGGTTCGCGGTCACGAACAGATCGGCAGGAACATTCATCAGCGGCATGGTCGCGGCGAAAAACTGGACATCCACGGCATTTGTGACGCTCAGATTCCGAAACCGTATCCGGACCGTCGATGCGCCGGCGGAATTCTGGTTGCCATTGGTCGCGCGCGCGTTCCGGTTGAGATTCCCATCCACGGACCCGCCGTCGAGCGGAACCCGAACTGCGCAGGCCAGCCCAAGTGCCGCAATGATCGCCAATCCGCCCAGCTTGCCATAAATGACCGTTAGTGCGGGTCTGCGCATCGTCCAGTCCTCCCGTATGCTCGCTCGTCAAAGCTTCCAACCACCACCCCTCCTTGCCAAGCGAGTTTATCGGCCCCCGATATGCCCGTACAACATGAACCGGCGCGGAATGCCTGGCGCGGGATGCCATTTCGGCGAACCAGGTGCGTTTGGCGCTTGAAAACACCACCGAACGCCTACTGGTGGCCCGGCGGTTTGACAGGTCAGAAAACTCTGTCTTATAATGTTTTGCATCGAAGCGTGCCGTTTTTTCCCGGAGATGCCGGCGTGAGACAGTCCCTGATTGGAACAGAGGTTCATCGTGCCAGTTAGCGCGGTCCAATCCTTATGGGCCGCGGTTCGGCACCGCGCCGGTACCGGGGGAGGGGATCGGGTGATGCACTAGACCAAGGCTGCGCCTTGCGCAAGTCCGGTGCGTCGTCCGTAAGTGGGTCACGCGATAGGCCCACTTTTTTGTTGCCTATGGGAGGGTGAGGTTCCCGCCGAACCCCGGCTCGGCGGGAGCCTCGCCCTCCCTGCCGAACTCCAGCTCGGCAGGAGCCTCGCGCTCCCGGCTGGAAGAAGGTGCAGGAATCATGCTGATCAATGCGGAGTTGCTGCGGATCGTGGATGCGATCAGCCGCGACAAGAACATCGAAAAAGAAACCGTGCTGGCCGATTTGGAAGCCGCTATCGTTTCGGCTGCGCGAAAATCGTTTGGTCCCACCGACGAAATCCTGGTCAAGATCGATCCGATTTCCGGGGAGATCACCGCCACGCGGAACGGCGCCCAGATCGATATGAAGCTGCTGGGCCGCATATCGGCTCAGACCGCCAAGCAGGTCATGATCCAGAAGCTCCGCGAGGCCGAGCGCGGCAGCATCTTCGACGAGTATTCGCAAAAGGTCGGGCAAATCGTCACGGGTACCGTCGCCCGTTACGAAGGCGGCGCGCTGGTGGTCAATCTCGGCCGGGCCGAAGGGTTTCTGCCAAAGAGCGAGCAGATTCCAGGCGAAGCCCAGCACCCCGGCGAGCGCATCCGGGCCATGATCCTGGACGTCCGCGAGAACCCGCACCAGGTCAAAATCGTGCTTACCCGAACTCATCCAGACTACATCCGGCGGCTGTTCGAACTGGAAGTGCCCGAGGTGGGCGAGCGGATCATTGAAATCAAGGCGCTGGCCCGCGAGGCCGGCTATCGCACCAAAGTCGCGGTTTCCAGCATCGACAGCAAGGTTGACGCCGTCGGCGCGTGCGTCGGCGTCCGCGGCAGCCGCATCCGTAACATTGTCGACGAACTCGGCGGAGAAAAGATCGATATCGTCCGATGGAATGAATCGAGCCAGATTCTGATCTCCAATGCGCTGAAGCCGGCGGAAGTGCAGGAGATCGCGTTGTGCTTCGAGTTGGGACGTGCCACCGTGATCGTGGCCGAGGACCAATTATCGCTGGCGATCGGCAAGCGCGGGCAGAACGTTCGGCTGGCGGCCCGCCTGACGGGCTGGGACATCGATATTCTCACCCCGGCTGAATACAACAAAGGTCTGGACGACATGGAACATGCCCTCAAGATCATTGAGGGCGTGGAGGATGTGTTTCTCGACAAGCTGCTGGCGATGGGCATTATTTCTCTGGCGGACGTTGAAGAGGTGGGTATCGAGCCTCTGGTGAATGACCTGGGACTCACGGAGGAGAAGGCCAAGGAAATCGTCGAGGTGGCGTCGCGGGAGGCCAAGCGAGTCGCCGAGGAGACGGCCGCGGCCAAGGTCAAGGCCGAGGCTGAAAAAGCTGCCAAGGCTGCAGCCGACGCGGCCGCAGCGCGCGAGGCTGCAGCTTCCCTGGCCGAGGTTAGCTCCGAAAGCGCCCCGGTCGAAGGTAGCTCTGAGAGCGCTCCGGCCGAA
This sequence comes from Phycisphaerae bacterium, assembly GCA_036505095.1. GTDB lineage: Bacteria > Planctomycetota > Phycisphaerae > UBA1845 > UBA1845 > DASXUA01. The sequence goes on along the minus strand of DASXUA010000468.1, from coordinate 6,715 downwards.
GTTAGCTCCGAGAGCGCCTCGGCCGAGGAACTCGCTCCGGCCGGCGCAGCCACTGCCACCGATGTGGTGGGCGTCTCCGATACATTGGGCGACACTGAGGCGACTAGCTAAAGAGAGGTAGGTAGGAGGTTGCTTTTGTCTGACAAGATGCGGGTCCATATCCTGGCCAAGGAAGTGGGGGTGTCCAGCAAGGACATTCTCGACAAGTGCCGCGCTGAGGGTCTGGACATCAAGAACCACATGTCCACCCTGACCGCCGGGCAGGAGGCCACGATCCGCGAATGGTTCTCGGAAGGCACGCACGAATCGACGGTCGAGACGGCCGAACGTGTGGACCTGAACCGCGTTCGCACCAAGCGCAAGCCCCGGCAGGCGGGCGCCGCTTCGGAGGGCGTCGCGGTTGCAGAGGCCGAGCCGCCACAGGCGGAGACGCTGGCCGTTCCCGAGGAGCCCATCGAGGTGGGCGAGGCGCCGACCGCGACCACACTCGAGGCGCCGCGCGTCGAAATCCCCGCTGTGGTATTTGAGCCGCCGTCCGCGCCACCGGTTGCACCGGCTGAACCGCCCCCAGCGCCAGCCATCGCCGCCGAAGCTCCTAGCATGGCTCCCGCAACGCCCGCGCTGCCGGCCGAAATGCCGCCTCCGCCGCCGCCTACGGTTGAGCGCCAGGTGTCCGCCCCGGCGGCAGCGCCGCGGACGGTCGCGCGGCCTCTGGCGCCACCCCCCCCGCCGCCGCCGCCGCCGCCGCTGTCAGTGGGTCCGGCAGGTCCTCAGAACGTTCCCACGCCCGCGCAGCTTCGTGGCCCGCGTGTCGTGCGTTATGAAGCACCGGACTACGACGTGGCCGTGATTCCGCGCGGCGGACCGCGGCGTCCGCCGGCCGAGTCGGGTCCGCGCGAACCGAGCGCGCCGGGCGCCGCTGGACCGACGCGGCGGCGCGTCGGAACACCGCCCAGCGAAGAGGAAATCAAACAAGCCAAAGCGCGTCTGCACCCGCGCCGCGCGCTGCGCGGCAGCGAGGCCGGCGCGAAAATCCGCGAGTGGCGCGAGCAGGATCTGCTGGAGCGTGAAGAGCGCATCAGCGACGCCACCGGGCGCAAGATTCACACGCGCCGCGCGCAGGAGGCCCAGGCCGCCACGCAGCGCGCCGCCGCGCCGGGCAAGAAGCGCGAGACCGAAGTCCATGAGCCCATCACGGTGCGCGAGTTCTGTGCCGCGGCCGGTATCCCGTTTGCGCGCGTCTTCCCCATCCTCAAGCGCGATCACAACCTGCTGGTCACCATTACCAGCACGATTCCCAAGGAAATTGCCGAATACCTGGCGATGGCGTTCGATCTGGAACTGAAGATCGTCGAGGCTAAGACACCCTTGGATGAGATTCGCGAGGAATTCGCCGCGCACGAGCGCCGCGATCTGCGCCCGCGCCCGCCGGTGGTTACCATGCTCGGGCACGTCGACCACGGCAAGACCAGCCTGCTGGACGCCATCCGCCGCAGCCGCGTGGCCTCCGGCGAAGACGGGGGGATCACTCAGCACATTGGTGCTTACCACTTCGCCGATCAGGGTCGCAAGGTTACTTTTCTCGATACGCCGGGCCACAAGGCTTTCACCGCGATGCGAGCGCGCGGCGCTCAGATGACCGACGTGGTGGTGCTGGTCGTGGCGGCCGATGATGGCGTCATGCCGCAAACGGTCGAGGCCATCAGTCATGCCAAGGCCGCCAACGTGCCGATCGTCGTCGCCCTCAACAAGATCGACATCGGTGAGCCCAATGTGACCAAGATTTATGGTCAGCTCGCCGAACACGACTTGACCCCGACCGAATGGGGTGGGCATACCGACGTCATCAAGACGGCGGCCACGAAGCGCATCGGCATCGACGACCTCATCAGCCATCTTTCGGAGCTTTCCGATTTGCTGGATCTGAAAGCCGACCCGACAGTGCCGGCCGCCGGAACGGTCATTGAGGCCCAGCAGAAGGAGGGCGTCGGACCGGTCGTGCGCGTCCTGGTGCAAGAAGGCACGTTGCGAGCAGGTTGCATCCTGGTGTGCGGCACGGCGTCCGGAAAAGTGCGGGCATTGCTGGATGACCGCGGTCGGCGAGTCGAGGAGGCGAGGCCTTCTATCCCGGTCGAGGTCTGGGGTCTGTCCGATGTTCCGCCGGCCGGCGAAAGGTTCTATGAAGTTGCGAACCTGCAGCGCGGCACCGAGATCGCGGACGTCGCGCGGCACAAGAAGGCCACCGAATCGCGCCTGCAAACACAGCGGGCCCGCAGTCTGGAGGAACTTTTCAAGCGTCGCGACGTGGGCGAGGTCCCCGAGCTGAACGTGGTGATCAAAGCCGACATGGACGGTTCGGTCCAGGTGCTCAAGCAGGAACTGTCAAAGCTGCCGACCGACGAAGTGCGTCTAAGCATCCGGCACGCGGGCGTGGGTCCGGTCAACGACAGCGACGTGCTGCTGGCCGATGCGTCCGATGGCATCATCGTGGCTTTCCACGTGACCACCATGACCGGCGCCAAGAAGCTGGCCGAGGAAAAAGGCGTCGATATCCGGCATTATCGGGTGATCTACGAGGTCACCGATGAGGTCAAGAAAGCACTCGAAGGGCTGCTGGCCCCAGTTGAGAAACGCGAAACGCGCGCTACTGCCGAGGTTCGCGAGGTTTTCCGGATCACCAAGGTCGGCGTGGTGGCCGGCTGTCATTTGACCGACGGCACCGCGCTGCGCAGTCATCTGGCCCGCCTGATCCGCGATGGCGTGGTGATCCGCGACGAAATGAAGATCGCGTCGCTGCGCCGCTTCAAGGAGGACGTCAAAGAGGTCCGCGCTGGAATGGAATGCGGTATCCGGCTGGAAGGGTTTGATGACATTAAGGTGGGGGACGTGATTGAGCTGTATGAGGTGCTGAAGATCGCGCGAACGCTGTAGCGTCGCCCCTTGTGGGCGGCGCGCCGGGGACAAGCCCCGACGCTACCGAAATGATCGAATTTAAGGCCGAATGCGGACACACCATCCGGGCCAAGGATGAGGACGAAGGCAAGGTCGTCCGCTGCTCGTATTGCGGCAAAGATGCGCAGGTGCCCCAGGACGAGCAGGACGGCGGGCTGGATTTCCTGTTCGCCGAGGTCCAACGGGCCGGCGCGCAACAGGTCGCGGCCCCAGCATCGAAACGCGGCCGCGGGCGGCGGCACCGCTCGACGGTCGGTACGCCGCGCCGCGAGGGCGAGTTCGACTGGGTTGATGCCACCAAGAAGATGGCCTTCTTCGCGGTGCTGATCATTGCGGCCGTCCTGGTCTGGAAAGTGGTCGTGCCCGCGCTGACCCAGCCCAGTCATGCCACCGCGCCGCCGCCGCTTCCGCCGGTCGAAGAATCGCATCCCGCTGTGCCCTCAGCCCCTACGTATGGCCTGGTGCACATGTCGCTCGATAACCAGAAAGGCGGGTTATACGTCAACTCCGTTCCGGCCGGCGCCCGCGTGTATCTGCGCAAGTTTGGCGGCAAGGGCGACATTTGGAAGGATCCGAGCGTGGACCGCTCGCTGCGCACCGAACGCGCCATTCCCCTGGAGCCGGGCAAGTACGAATTGGCGGTGGCGCTGGTGGTTAACGATTCTACTCTGATGAACTACCCGCGCTATAAGGAGGTGCGCCGCGCGATTGAGTCGGGCGGCGGAGCGGGCGTCGTGGAGGGTTTCTTCCTACCGGATGGCTCGACCGAGACGCTGCCGGCCGACATGGGCGACGATATGCCCAAGCTGATCGCGCGCAAATACCCCGACGTGATCATCAACGAGAAGCAGTGGTCGGCGCTGGTGGCCTTGTTCGTGCCGGATGTTTCGATTTCGGAGTTGGTTTCGTACATCCCGCAGCGGACCGCGTTCCGCTTCGATCCGGCGCATGTCAAGTCCGAGCTGTCATACTACGACGTGCCGCTGCCCGACCAGCGCTTCGTGATGGATGTGCTGGAGCGGCTCGGCATCGCGATCTACCGCAAAGCGCCGGGCGATTACCAGGTCTTCTCGATCAACCTGACCGAGGGCTGGCTGTCGCACCGTGAGCTGAAGGGCCGCGGCGCCGTGCGTGCGCCGGGCACCGGCAAGAAAGAATGAGCATGGTGGTGGGTCTGCTGCGGCTGGATTTGGCGGTGTTCGGTTCGACCTCGCTGAAGGACAAGCGCCGCGCCATCCGCAGCTTGAAGGACCGCCTCACCGGCAAGTTCAACGTCTCGGTGGCCGAGGTGGACAGCCTCGATTCGCACCAGCATGCCGTGCTGGGCGTGGCGCTGGTCGCCAACGATTCGACGTTCGTGCACCAATGCCTCGACAAGATTCTCGACGTGGTTCGCATGGATCGCGAGGCAAACCTCGTGCGCTCGCAGAAGCGCGTCGAAAGCGGAGGACTGGATGACTGAGCGCTAGTCGCCAGTTTCTAGTCTTTAGATATGCGTCCACATCGCCTGGAAAAACTGGCAAGCACGATCCGCTTCGTGGTCAGCGACGCGATCGCCAACAAGTTGAGCGATCCGCGCATCTCGCGGTTCGCCAGCGTGACGCGCGTCGACGTCGTGGCCGATCTGTCGCTGGCGCGCGTGTATGTGAGCGTCATGGGCACGCCGGGCGAGCAGCGGCGGACCTTTCGGGCACTGCAGCATGCCGCCGGTCACGTCCAGCGCCTGCTGGCCCGCCAACTCCAGACGCGTCAGTGCCCCGAGGTGCGGTTCGTTCTGGATCCATCGCTCAAAGTGGCGGCCCAAACTATGCAAATGCTGAAGGAGTCAGGCGCGGGTGGCGCGCCGGAAGCGGAGTGGGGTGCCTCTGATTCGGATGAGCCATTGGGCGCGGAGCCGGGTGTCCCCGGCTCCGATGACATCGATAGCGGTGAGGAGTCCGCCGCGGCGGAAACCCCCCCATGAAAAATGGCACGTTGTACGCGAAGCGTCTCAAAGAAGTGTACTCCAAACTGCGGGGGTCCACGCCCAAACCCGAACCGGGCGTGCCGACCGATCCGACCGAGCAATTAGTCGTGGCCGTGCTCGGATCCGGAACCTCACTGGCGCAGGGGCAGCGCGCTTACCAGCGCCTGCTGGAGAATATGATTGATCTCAACGAAATCCGTGTCTCGTCGGCGGGCGAGGTGGCGGCCGTCCTGGGAAATACCCTGCCTGAGGCGCGCTTGCGGGCCGAAGCGCTCATTCGCGCGCTGAATTCCGTCTTTCGCAAGGAGCACGCGGTTTCGCTGGCGCGGCTGATCGGCAAGGGGGTGCGCGAGTCACGCACGTACCTCGAGTCGCTCGACGGCGTCGGACCGTACGCGGCCGCTTCGGTCGTGCATTGGAGCCTGGAGGGCCATGCCATCCCCGTGAGCGAAGCGCTCCTGTCGGCGTTGAAAGCCGCCAACATGGTGCATCCGAACGCGACCGTCGCCGAAGTTCAGGCCTTTCTCGAACGGCACGTGCCGGCCGGCGAGGCGCGGCAGTTCGTGCTGGCCATGGACGCTTTCGCCCAGTCGCACCCGGCGCCGCGCCCGGCCCGCGACGGTTCAGCGCGATCCAAGCCGGCGCGCCGCGCCGGACGAAGCGTGCGGCGACACGTGACCACCCCGGCCCGCGGCGGCGCGCGGCGCGGCACTTGAATCGCAGAAGCCTTGCAGGGGTCATTCGTGAAAAAATCGGGTTGGATCGGGCTGAGCATCCTGGTCGGCATGAACTGCGGTTGCGCGCCGCGCGCCAGTTCTCAGCGAACACCCGCTCGCATGGACCCGCAGTTCCTGGCGTCGGACGTTGATCCGCAGCGCGCGGCGCTGCCCCTGGAACAGATTGAGCCCGTGCCCGCGGCGCCGCCGGCCAGCACGCCGCCAGCGCCGCTGGCGAAGCGCTCCGCGACTCAATTGGCCGCGGCCGAGCGGCTCCTGGCGGAACAGCGCTACGCCGATGCCGCCGCTGAACTCGAGAAGGCCCTGCGCTACGACCCAAACCATCCGCTGTTGCACCGCATGTTGGCGACCATTGCGTGGAGCGCCGGAAATCTGGAGGCTGTGCGGACACACGCCGGCCGGGCGATCGAACTCAACCCCAATGACGTTACGGCTTACTACCTGCTGGGGCGTGCCGCAGCCGCGGATGGCCGGGTCGAGGACGCCATTCGCGAGTATCGCCTGGCGCTGGTCGCCAGCCCGATCGAAGCTGCACCCGGCGGCGCAGCGCTGGCGCACTACTACCTCGCGGGTCAGCTCGATGCGGCCGGTTATCTCTCCGCCGCACTCTCCGAGTACCGGGCCTATGAACGCATCGTGCAAGCGCTTTCTGGGGAGCAGATTCAGAAGTCACCCGACCTGGGCACGCTGGTCACGGCGAACGGCGGCACGGCCGGCGAGCCCGTCTCGCTGATACTCGAGCGGCTCGGGCGCTTCAACGAGGCCGCGGCCGCATTGGCCGAGATCATGGCGCGGAGCGCGCCCGGGGACGCGCTGCGGGCGCGCTACGCGCGCCTGCTGAGCCGCGCCGGACGTCACTCCGAGGCGCTCGCCGAAGCCCGCAAGATTCTGGATAACGATCAATTGGCGGTCGAGCTATTGCTGGAATTGCACGAGCGCGCTGGGAATCGCGGTGCCGCGCTGAATGACCTGCGCGCCATGCAGGCGGCGCAGCCCGATCGAGCGCTGCTGGCGCGCGCCCTGGCTGACGCGCTGCTCGACGCGCATCAGCCCGAAGAAG
>DASXUA010000467.1:0-18956 GCA_036505095.1 Phycisphaerae bacterium | reverse complement strand
GCCGGGCTATGGTAGCCGGCCTGGCGCGAATGCAGGTTCAGAACCGCGAGCGTCAGCGAGCGTCGCTGGTGCCGATCGTAGAGACGGCGCTTCGGACTTGCGTGAATCCCGTGCAGTTTTTAGGCGAGGCGGCTGGCGTGCGCCGGAGACGCTCCCTAACGGTCGCGGTTCTGAACGGCTCGGAGCGCCAAATGGCGGGCGCGCTCGCACAGCACTGCGGCCGGGCTAGTCCCGATCACGGATGCACTCAGCCGCGGCCAGCGTTGGCATTGGTCCGCGAACCAAGCCGCGGCGGCTTCCCAATCGAGCGCCGCCTCGTTGAGGAACTGGACGTGCGCGCATTCTCCCGCGATCCCAGCGGGGTGCTCCGGCGGACTGAACCAAACCTTTGCCAGGCGCGGCTGACTCGCATCCGGCTCTGCGGCCGCCAGTCCCAAACGGATGCCAGCGGCGCCGGCGGCTCGGCACATCTGCACCAGCAGCGCCGCCTGTGCGGCACGGGCGTTTTCATCCGGAGGTGGGTCACGGCGGAGCCCAAGTCCGGTGGCGCACAAGCAGATGAGCGGCGCTGCGGTCCGCACGGCGATCTCGATGGCCACCTCCAGGCGCGCGACTGCGATCGCATCGCCGCCCTTGCCGGGTGGGATGTCACAACAGGATCGTCCGATCTCCAGCGATTGCACCCTCAATCCGCCGCGGCGCACCGCCACCACGACACCATCAATCGCGGCCTGATGATCGATCCAGCGCGCGAGGTCGAGGTGCCCGCGGCCCTCATCGCCAAAGAGTTGGACTGCCGGCGCCGCCGCGTCGGCCAGCAGCTCCAGTGCGTGCGGCAGAGCCGCCTCGGCCCAGGGGGCGGTCGATATGCTGACACGCAGGTCGGGATCGAGCGACATCAGAACCCGGCAGCATAGCCGAAGCTGGCCGAAACAACCGCCAAGACGCCAAAATAGAACCGCCAAGACCCCAAGGTCGCCAAGATGATTGGGCCCGCTCCGCGGACTGCCGGCGCGCCGGGACTTGTCCTCCTCGGCTCTTGGCGTCTTGGCGGTTCAGTGCTGGCGTCGTGGCGGTTGCCCGCAAATCGCGGCACGCTCCTCGGAGAAATCGGGCACGTCCGTCTTGACCGTCCCAGCGGCCGTTTCTATGTTACCGCGACCTTGCCTGACGAACGCCCAGCAGCTATCCGTCTGGTTACCGGTAGTACCGGTTTGCTGGGCAGCCACATCGTCGAGCAGCTTCGGAGCCGCGGGCGACGCGTGCGCGCCTTGGTGCGCCCCGGCTCGGACGACAGTTTCCTGCGTGCGCAGGGCGCCGAGGTTGTCACGGGCGACGTCACGGACCGTGCTTCGCTCGAACGGGCGTGCGCCGGGGTGGACACGCTCTATCATGCCGCGGCGCGCGTGGGCGACTGGGGACCGTGGCGCGAATTCGTGCAGATCACAATCGAAGGGACGCACAACCTGATCGCGGCGGCGGCCGCTGCCGGGGTGCGGCGTTTCCTGCACATCAGTTCTATCAGCGTTTATGGTTACGTGAATGGTAAAGGCGTGGTGCTCGATGAAACCGCGCCGCTCGGACAGAACCTGTATCGTTGGGCCTACTACACGCGCTCGAAGGTCATCGCCGAGCAGGCGGTCTGGGAGGCGCATCATGCCGGCCGCATTCGCGCGACCGTCATCCGTCCAAGCTGGCTTTATGGGCCGCGTGACCGGGCGACGCTGGGCCGCTTGATCGATTCGATCCGACTCGGCAAATGCCGCTTGATCGGTGACGGCAGCAATCGGCTCAACGTGGTGCATGCCGCGAATGTGGCCGAGGGCGCGATTCTGGCGGCCGAGAATCAGCAGGCCTTAGGGGAGGCTTACAACCTGAGCAACGATGGCGTGCTGACTCAGAAGCAGTACTTCGATACGGTCGCGCGGGCGCTCGGACGCGGGCCGATTGAGCGGCGCGTGCCGTATGGTCTCGCGCGGCGCGTCGCGTTCGTGCTCGAGTGCCTCGGCCATCTGCTCGGCCAGAGAAAACCGCCGCTGATCACGCGCTATTCCGTGTGGTTGATCGGCCGGCATAGCTTCTTCGAGACGCGCAAGGCCCGCGAGCAACTCGGTTGGAAATCACGGATCAGCTACGAAGAAGGAATCCCGGCGGCGGTGACGGACTACTTGCAGCAGCGCGCCGCGTCCGAGTGCGGGCCGGCGCTGAGCATGCAGCGCGCTTAGGCCCATCGACGCTTCACGGCTCCCATCACGATGTGAGTTGCAAGAGGTCTGTCCGGGTTGAGCGCGCGCCGCCTGCGCCTATACTGGATCGCCCGGTCGCCGCGCGACGACCGGGCGGCTGAAATCTGGTCTGCGGGGAATCATGCGAGTCTGCACGAGTCTTGGCCTGCTTATCGCCTACAGCCTGGCTTGGGCGCTGCACGCGCAGGCACCCGGCATCAGCAGCACCGCGACCAGTGCGCCGGCCAGCACTGCACCTGTGGCTGTCCCGCGCGATCTGGCCGGCATCGAGGCGGCCAGAAAAGCGGTCGAGCGCGCCCGCAGCGAAGTGCTGCCCGCCACGCAACCGGCCTCGACGCAACCGCAAGACGAGGAGCGCGCCCGCGCGGCCGCCGACCTGCTGAAAACTTTGACCGATTACGCGGATGCACTGAAGCAATTCGAGGCGGAGCTTAAAGCCAACGAGATGCTCATATCGCCGGCGGAACAGGACGGGCGAGCGCGACAGCTCGCGGGCGCGCGCGAGCGCGATCAGCAGGTTCAGACGGAACTGGAGAAGGCCGTGTCATCCGCCAGCACGATGGACGTGGAGGAGGCCGAGGCGGATTACGAATACTGGAGCACCGAATTCAACGCCTTGACCGCCCAGCAGACGGCGCGTGAGAAACGCCTGACCGAATTCGAAGCGGAACAGCGCCGCGCTCAAGAGGGCGCCACGGCCGCCCAGGCCGAGCTGGCCCAGGCGCGTCAGGCTGCGGCCACGCAGCCCGCCGAGGCAGCCGGAACGATGCCCGACTCGATCAACGGACTGCGGTTGCTCGAGTGGCGGGCCGCGCTGGCTCAGTTGCGCGAGGAGGTCCTCAAGGCCGAGCAGGTCCGCGTCAGTCAGGAGCAGAAGCTCGATGGCGGCTACCTGCCCGTGCTCGCCAGCCTCGTCGAGCACCTTGGGCAATGGGCTGGAAAACTGCGTAGCATCGCCGACACCTCGCAACAGGATGAGATTCAGCGCAAGCTCGCGCAGACCAGCGATCCAGTCGAGCGGCTTTTCTTGGAAGGCGCGGCGTTAGTCGCCGGCACCGTCAAGGAGTTCAACGATACGGGCAAGCGCACGCGCGAGCGCTTCCCGCGCTATCGCAGCGAGGAATGGACGCGGCAGATCACGCGCGAGCGGGCGGCCTGGGAGCGCAGGCTGGAAGCGCTCGAGCGCACGACCGGAAAGACCCGCCTGCGCTGGTACGACGAAGTGTTGCAGACGATCGCGCGCGTGCAGCGCCGCCTGGAGACGGAGGTGCGACCGATCCTGGACGCGACCTTCGCCGATCGCGACAAGCTTCTCGCACGGCGTGATGAATACCAGAGCCAGCAGCAGAAACTCGCGGCGCGCTTCGAAGAAATGCAAATCGTTGCGGTCAGCAAGCAAGATCTGCTCCGGGCGGCCGAGATCCTCAAGGCGGAAGTTACGGCTTTCCTCGATCGCACACAAAAGGCCGATGCCGTCCGTAGCGCTTTGCGCGTGTTTGATTCCGCCGTCGAAGGCACGCTGCCGGAAGGACCCGTGCAAACGGATTTGATCCTGCGCCTGGCAGGTCTATCGCGCGCGCTGGGCCTGCCGCTTCCGACGCCTCCCGACGTGACCGGAGCCACCCGCGCCAAAGAGGGGATCAAGAGTGCTGTGCTGGGCGCGGCCGGCAGTGCCGAACCGGAGAACGTCCGGGCAGCACTGGCCGAACTACTGGCGGCGGTCCGCGCGCTACCGGACCGGTCGGTCGTCAGCCGCGCCAAGCAGGATGAGTCCGAACTGATTCGCGACTATTATCCGCGTGCCCAGGAGGTCATCGCGCGGGCTCTGGCCAACGCCGATGACGTCATCAGTCGTGCCCAGGAAGCGCTGACCGAACGCACGCACTATCTTGAAGACCTCTCCGAATGGCGCGACCGGCTGTACTGGACCAGCCTGCTGGCGCGCGACAACGGCTGGTTCAATGCCGACTTCGAGGCTATGGGCGCGGAGTTTGACGCACTGCGTCCGCCCGGCGCCGAAGGTTTGCGCGCGCTGCGTGCGCAATTCGCGCGCCAGCTCGACACCGTGCCGCCGCTGCGCTGGTTGCTGATGTTGCTGCTGATGGCGGCATGTTTGGTGGCCGGCGGGCTCGCGCGGCGGCGCCTCCTGATGGCGCGCAGCCAGCGCGAAGAAAGGGCGCTCGCCCATATGGCCGACACGCAGAACTCCGAGCTGGCACTTTCGACCCGCCTGGGTGTTCAGACGCTCGGGTTACTGGCGGCCATCAGTGTGTGGGCGCTGCCGATTGGCGTGCTGGTGCTGGCAGTCCGCTTTCTCCCGGGATTCAGCGGGACGCCGCAGCGGCTGCTCATCGGCGCGCTGCTGTATATCGCCGGCTGGCTGCTGGCGTTCAATGTGTGGACACGTCTGTTCGAGCCCGGCAAGGCCCGCTTTCGCCTGATCGGCTGCTCGAACGTGGTGGCGCTGCATTATCGCCGCTGGGGACAGGCCATCCTGGTGCTGAGCGGGATCATGCTGGGCGTTTCCATACTCGGTGAAGCGCTCGACATTCTTCCCAACACGCGCGCCTACCTGCTGCAAATCTATAAGGGCATTGCGCTTATCCTGATCCTATTGTTCGCCCGGCGGCGCGACCTGGTGTTGAAGGTGGTGGGCCGGTCAGGACTGCTGCGCCACCGGCAGGTCTACGGTGTCATTGTCAGCATCTACCCCGTGGTCTGGCTGGCACTGGTGGCGCTGATCGTTCTGCAGATGGCCGGCTACGGCGCGCTGACGCATTACGTGGTGGTGAACGGATTGCAGACGGTGCTGGTCGCCGCCTTGGCCTTCTTGCTGGCGCGCCTGGTCCGCGAAGAATTTCAGCGGCTGGCAAAGCACGTGGAGGGCTGGGCGCAGTCGGCCGCGGGCAGCTCCGCGGAAACCCAGCCCGCGCCCGACGAAGACGTTGAAGTGCTGTTGGGCGGGGCCGCCGCCCGCGAGTGGAGTCTGTTTCTGAACATCTGCGGCGTGCTCTTCCGCTGGGCGGTCGGGTTGGGCGCCATGGTCTGGATCGCCTGGGCCTGGGGGTTGACCCGTCGACAGTTCGCCGATGGCCTGCGCACACCGCTGTGGGGCAACGCGCAGACCGGCAGCGTGGTTACCGTCGGGCGCATGGCGGCTGCGATCGGGGCGGTCATCCTGGCCGTCTGGCTTTCGCGCCTGCTGCGCCGCGCGTTGCAGACGCGCGTGTATCCGTTTCATTCCTCGATCGATCGCGGCGCGCAGGCCACGATCAACACCCTCTTGCACTACACGTTGATCATTCTGGGCATCTACTTCGGGCTGCGCGCCGTGCACGTCGATCTCGGCGCGCTGTTGCTGCTCTTGGGCGGACTGGGGCTCGGATTGGGGCTGGGCTTGCAGCCGCTGATCGTCAACTTCTTCAGCGGCATCCTGATGCTTTTCGAGCGGCACGTGCGCGTGGGCGATTCGGTCATGATTGACGGCCAACTGGGCGAGGTCACGCACGTCAGCATGCGCTCCACGACCGTGCGGACCACCGAGGGCGTGCACCTGGTCGTGCCCAATGGTGAATTCATTACCAAGATCGTCACCAACTGGACCCGCGGGATGATCCGCGGACAGATCGGTGTGAAGGTCGGTTCCAGCGCCGATCCCGAAAGGGTCCGAGATATTCTGCTGTCGATCGGGCGGCGCTCCCCGAAGGTACTGGCCTCGCCCGAGCCGGCGGTCTGGTTGACCGACCTGGCCGACGGCGACTTGAGCTTCGCGCTGGTCTGCTGGTTCTCCAATCCGGGCGATCGCGCCCAGGCCATGACCGATATGCGCTTCGAGATATCCGAAGCGCTGCACGCCCAGGGCGTTATCGCCACCACACCCAAGGCGCTCGCCCCGGCCGCCGCGCTCCCGCCAGAACGGCCCTTCGACGGCGAGACCGCGGCCCGACGCCGCGCCGAAGTTCGCAAATGAGTCCTCATGCCTGAGCGCCCCGTTCAGAAGAAGAAACGCCGTCGCCTGGGCCTGCGAAAACCCGGAGGCCGGCGCGCCGGGATCGCGCGACCGCTGGAATCGCTGGTCTTTCTGTTGCCGCTGCTGTTGTTCTTTGAATTGGGTTCGATCCTCACCGATCCGAGCGGCGCGTTGCAACGGCAGGAGCGCGTGGTGGCGTATCATCTGCTGCGCGAAACGCTGCGTTATTTCGGGAACTCAGCTTTGTGGATGCCGGCGCTGGCCGTCGTCGTCATTCTGGTCAGTACACACATCGTCTCGCGGCGACCGTGGCGCGTCAATATCCGCAGTGTCTTGTGGATGTACGTCGAATCGATCGGGCTGGCTTTGCCGATGATCCTGGCCAGCAGTCTGGTTCTACTCGCCGGCAGAAGCGGAACGTCCCCGGCGGCCGGCCGACTTATCGATGAAGCGGTATTGGGCGTGGGCGCTGGAATCTATGAGGAACTCGTTTTTCGGCTGATTCTCATCTCCGTCGTGATGATGCTCGGTTGCGACCTGCTGAAAATGCCGACCGCGCCCGTGGCGGTCTTCGCCATTATGCTCAGCGCGGTGCTGTTTGCCAGCCACCATCATCCGCCGTTGGGAACGGAGCCGTTTTCGGCCGGGCGCTTCCTGTTCCGCTTTCTGGCGGGCGGGTACCTGGGCGCGATCTTCTATTACCGCGGCTACGGTCCGGCCGCCGGCACGCACGTGGCCTATAACATCCTGGCCATGCTCATCGCGGCGCTCGCCTGATTACTTGTGACGCTGAGATGCTGAGAGAAGTGCTGTGTCCTTGACCAATGGCGCTCAACGTGGGTGTTCCAATACCCTTGGGGCGCGCGGTACATACGAAGTCTCAGTCTCGGTTCGTCTCTGCGTCAAGAGGCCGCCGCTTTACGCAGAACATGCCTGGGTCGGAACGTTCATTGGCTGCTGCGAGGGACGGCCGCGGTCGAAGAGCAGCGTGGGCAGGGACTTGATCAAGCCGACGGGTTGATACAACATTTCGACTTCGCCGCGGCAGTTGTACCAGCAGTCCGTACAGGTATTGCCCGCGGCGCGCTGCCGGAGCTTAGCGACGATATCGGCCGCGTCATCGCGATACAGATTGGCGACGGGCCGGGCGCGCTCCTCGACACAGATTGCCACGTCTCCGCGGGAGTCAATCGAGAAAAAGGCCTCGCCAGCCTTGCAGCCACCCACGCCGCCATTGAGTGCTTCGTCGAACCTCCCCAGGAAATTTGCGTTGCTCAGGAAGTTGCGGTGCTGCCGCTTCAGGTCGAGCAGCCGCGCCGCTACGCCTTTCTCGGGATTGATAAAGCGCGTGCTGCCGGTTTTGCGAACACCGTAGGGCTGAATCATGAAGTAGACATCATTCTCGGCCGCGATGTGAATCAGCCGCTCGACATCCTCCAGGTTATCCTGCAGCAGCACGCACATCAGATTGACCCGCTGCCAGGGATAGCGCCGCGCCTGCGAGAGATAGCGCAGCGCACGAATGGCTTGATCGAAGCAGCCGTCGATGCCACGCGCGCGATCGTGTTTGTGCGCATCGGCATAATCGATACTGATCGAGGCGCCCCACAGTCCGGCATCGAATAATTCGCGCGCCAGGCGCCGGGTCATGAACCAGCCATTCGTCGTGACGAAGGGAAAATGGTAGCGGGCGATGGCGCGCACGATCGGCACCATGTCCTCGCGCAGAAAGGGTTCGCCGCCCGCGATCGAGACCAGCAGCGAACCCAGCTTGGCTAGCTTGGCCGAGCCATCCTCGACCTGTTCGAGCGTCTGCTCGGGCAGCGCGCCCATCGGGTCGCGCCAGTAATGGCAGAACCCGCAACGGAAGTTGCAGCGATAGGTCACCTGCCAGGCGCACCACAGCGGGTGCCGCGAAGTCCAGGCGCGGAACAAGCGCCATTTCTTCATGGTGGAAGAGATCATCGCCAACCTCCGAAGCCGCGCCGCTTCGATCCGTCGCCAACCGCCGCTGCCTTATAAGCGCTTGTCAGGCCCACGACAAGTGCGCACCGGGTTAGACGCTGAGACGCTGAGATGCTGAGGAGGAGGTTCAGCCGAACCACTATAAGCGGAGTTCTTTCTCTGCGTCCTCTGCGTCTCAGCGTCCAAGCTCCTGCGGCCACACGTGTTTGCCGCCGACGATCGTCCGTATCACCATCGTCTCGCCAATGCGCTCGGGCGGAATCGTGAGAATGTCCTGCGAGAGAACGACGATATCCGCCAACTTCCCGGGCTCGAGCGTGCCGCGGACGTTCTCGTTCATGCCCGCGTAAGCAGCCGTGACCGTGTAAGCCGTCAAGGCCTCCTCGACCGTGATGCTTTGTTCCGGCACCCACGTCTTGCCATCTTCGGTGCGGCTGGTGACGGCCGCGGCCATTCCGAAGAACGGATTGTTGGACACCACCGGCCAATCGCTGCCGAAGGCGACCTTGGCGCCGCTGTCGAGCAGACTGCGGAAGGCGTACGTGGTCTGAGCGCGTTTCTTCCCGAGCGCACGTTCCGCCCAGCGGCCGTCGTCCGCCTTGTGCAGCGGCTGCATGGCGGCGATGACGTTCAGTTCGGCGAACCGTCGGATATCCTCGGGCAGCAAGTGTTGCGCATGCTCGACGCGGTTGCGGCGCGCGCTGCGGCGCTCCGGCGCAGCGGGTTCCATCCGAGCCAACGCTGCGTAATGATTGAGCAGCAGGTGATTGGCCTCGTCGCCAATGGCATGTACCGCCAACTGAATTCCGGCCGCATCGGCGCGGGCGATCATGGCCGCAAACGCCTCCGGCGGATCGGCCATGGCCATCAACAAACCGCGCGGATGCCGGGCATCGGGACCCGCGTCATCGAACGGCGCGCGCATGTAGGCCGTGCGGCTGCCCAGCGAACCATCCATGTAGCCCTTGAATCCGGCCACGGTGAGCCAGTCATCCCGAACCGGATAGTTTCGCACCACGCCGAAATTCGCATCCCAATCCGACACGCTCAGGAATGAGTGAATCCGCAGAGTGAGCAGTCCGCGGTCGTGCGCTCGGGCGTATACCGGCAGATGCTCCGGCTCGGACATGTCCTGGACGGCCGTGATGCCCCAGCGGTTGCATTCGCGCATCGCTGCCACGAGTGCCTTGAGCAGCTCGTCTTCGGTTGCCGGCGGAATCCGCGGTGCGACCAGGTCCATGGCCGCGTCCTTGAGGATTCCGGTAGGCTCTCCGGTTTTGGGGGCGCGTTCGATCTCGCCGCCTTCAGGATCGGGTGGTCCGCAGCGATCGATTCCCGCCAGACGCAGCGCCACCGAATTCACCAGGGCTTCGTGCCCGTCCATGCGCGAAAGGTAGACCGGCCGATCGGCCGTGACCGCATCGATCCAGTTTCGATGCGGCGGGGCGGCATCCGGCCAGCTCTCGACGCTCCAGCGACCGCCGAGCACCCAGGCGTCCGGCGCCAGGGACTTGGCGCGTTCGGCAATCGCGGCCACGAAAGCGTTGCGATCCGGTACTTGCCGCAGATCGAGCTGCGAAAGCAGCATGCCTCCGGAGATGATGTGGATATGCGTGTCGGTGATTCCCGGAATGACGCGCGCACCGTTGGCGTCGAAAACTCGGGTCCGTTCGGCAATATGGGGGCGAATGTCGGCGTTGGCTCCAACTGCCACAATCCGCTCACCCCGGATTGCCAGGGCTTCGGCCTCTCGCGCGTCGCGCGCGCCGGACCAGATCTTCGCGTTGATAATCGCCGCATCGGCCGTCATGTTCTGATCCCCCCGCGCTGGACCCGGGCGCCAGCCAAGCAGCAGCCAGCAAACGCCCGCCGTAAGAATGATTTTCTGCAAGCTTGGCTTAATCGACACGTTTTGTTTCCTTGATTGACTCTCGCCTTGGGTAAAGAAGGTAGCGGATTGCCCTGCTGCCGCAAGGCACCGCCGCCTGCCCAGACTCGACCGGATGGTTGTACTTCAATCAGCGTCAGCGTATGATTTCCAACGGTCCGGCGCGAGGCCGCGCAGCCCATGGCGCATTCAGAATCACCCCGTCGTGTATCCGAACGCAATCTGCGCGCCGCGGGCGTGCTCGGCCGGTTCGATGCGTTTCTCGACAGCTTCGGCGCTGTAGCTTTCCGACGCTCACGCGACGCATCCTGGCGGATGGAAGAAATCGGTGTGCGCATTTCGGAACTCTGCGGGCACGCGCGCGACCAGCTTATTTCCCAAGATAGCCAAGGCGACTCTTATAACGAGTTAATGGTCTGCGATCCAGGTATGAGCCTGGACGTAATGATCGATAAGTTGCTGAGCGCGCGGCCCTTCTATGGGATTTATTATGCCTTGCGCCAGCGCGAGGGCGGACAGCGCTGGCTGCACGAGATCGGGCGGGGCATCCTGAATGTGCACGGCACACTCGTAGGTTCCGAGGGTTTTCTGCTGGATGCCAGCGCCTGGCGCGAATCGCAGTGTCCGCCTCCGGCCGCCAGTCGCCGAAGCGCGGACGAGCTGATCTGCGCGGAAGTCGCGCATCACCTTACCAACCTGCTGACTGCGATCAGCGGCAATTTGTCTATGATTGTGCGCGGCTTCAAGCCGAGCGATCCCCTGTGCGAGCGGGTTGAAGACGTGCGCGCCGCCGCCAAGCGGGCCTCCGACCTGACGCGCGATTTACACAGCTATGCCCAGGCTGCCCAGTGTCGTCTGCATCCGCTGGATGTGAACGCGCTCGTGCGGCAGATGCTGCCGGTCTTGCGCGCGGTGCTGCCGGCCGGTACCGTGGTGCGCACGCGCCTGAGCGGCAAGCTGCCAGGCATCGCTGGCGATGCGGGGCGTTTGCGCCAGGCGCTGACGCACCTATGCGCCAACGCCGCCGAGGCCGCGACCGACCTGCCACGCGTCACGATTCGCACGTGGATGGACGCTTGCGGAGTGTGCCTGTCGGTGGCCGATAAAGGCGTCGGAATCCCGGGCGCTATTCGGGACCACATTTTCGACCCATTCTTCTCGACCAAGCGCCGCGGCCGCGGCATGGGCCTGGCGATCGTCGAACGCATCGTTCGAGCCCACGGGGCAACGGTAGACGTCCGGTCTAACCGCGAAGCCGGAACGGAATGTGTGATCGCATTCCCGATCAAAGGCGAGGCATCACACCGGCCCGCCCGTCGCCCTCGCATTCGGTGAAACACGGACGCGTGAGGCCGACGCGGGCTCACTCGGCCTGCTCGATCGTGACGGTCAGGCTCAGCGAGGCGAACTGGTCGACGTATAGTTCGGCGCGCTCTTTGTGCGTGACCAGCAGCAGGGCCACGCCGGAATGGTGGGCTTCGAGGGTCTTGAGGACGGCGTCTTCCGAATTGAGCGGCGTCAGCTTGACGATCGAGCGGATGACATGCTCGATTTCGTTCACGTCGTCGTTGTGCAGCAGGACCTTGAAGGGCGGCAGCGGCTTGGGAGGGACCTTCAACGGCCGCTTGGCGGGCTTGGTGGTTGCAACTTTGTGGGCGGCAGGGGTCGACGTCCCGGTGCCAACAGGCTCATCACTGGGCGACATGCTCAAGGCTCCACGACGCGATTGCGATTCCAAACGAACCCAAAGCGACCATTGTAGCCCGGCGGGCGCTGGACGAATAGTCTAGCGAGCCCGGCCGCGGAGAGGCCGCATCGCCTATCAATATGGGTCTGGCGTTACCCCCAACATGCTTACCCGCTGCGCGTGAAAGCATGCCACCCGGCCCCGGTCTATTCTATTGCATCGATCGTGACGGTCAGCTTACACGAGGCAAACTGTTCGACGTACAGCTCAGCCCGTTCCTTGTGGGTGATGAGCAGCAGCGAGATGCCGGCGCGGTGGGCTTCGAGCGTTTTCTGAACCGCGTCCATGCGGCTGAGCGGCGTAATCGTCATGATCGAGTCGATCACTTCCCCCACGTGATTCACGTCGTCATTGTGCAGCAGCACGCGATAGGGCGGCAGCTCCTCCGGACAGGGGTCAAAACGCTCCACCGGCTCGGGCACCGAGACATCCCAGCTTGTGCCCGGCAGATAGGTCCGCCGACCGATCACGACTTCGGAATAGCTCATAGCGACTCCTCGAGAAAGCGTGCTTCGACCGGACGTCTGGCGGTTTATGGGTTCTGCGGCCAGTTCGCCGGAGGCTCATTTAAGTCTTGCAGTTTCTCAGCGATAAATCGATGGGGAAAGTTCCCGAAATTGACGTACACGCCGCTGCCGACAACGAGCTGATGCTCAGCGGCCAGCCTACCGCGATGCTGGGGCAGGATGCTCGCAGGTATCGCCGGGTGTGCAGCCGGGACGCCCGCACCACAGAGCACTTGTGCAGGCGGGACGCCCGCACCACAAGGGGTACCGAAGCGGCCGCAGCGGCCCTATGGTCCGGCTTGACGGGGTGCTGGGCGTTCCACACGGTACAACTGAGCCACGTGGCAGAGCGGGTCCAGAGCGCCGTCGCCGCCCGCTATTCGATCGACCTGGTACCCGTGTTGCCGGCCAAAGTCGAAGAGACTGCGATGCACCGGTTCGCGCTCGTCGCTGGTCGTCAGCAGCCACCACCGTGAGCCGGCTGTGCGGAACGCGTCGCGCACGAAGGCATCGACGTCGTAATGCGAACTCAGGCAGGCCCCGGCGGCGAGCGGCACGTAAGCGAATCCGGAGTCCCTGTCTGCATAAAAGCGCACCGCACCAACCGCGCCGCTCGCGACCACGACCTTCTCATTATCCCGCCGCTCGCGCGCCAGTACGCGCAGCAGGCCCGGAAAATCATGCATGACCCAGTAGCACTGATGCAGCGGAACGCGAATCACATAAATGGCCGGCAGCAGTGTCAGCAACAGGCCCGCGATCATCCCTGGTCCGGCGCGGCTTGCGAAAATCAGGCTGCCGATGCGGCAGAGGCCCACCATTCCCGCTGCGAGCGCGAGCATCATCGGCGGTGCCAGGAAGGCCATCATGCGCGGAGCGCCGAACGGATAGCGGCGCGCGACGGCCGCGCCGATCAACAGCAGCCACGGCAGCACGGTCCAGCAGGCCAGCTCCGCGCGGCCGCGTCGCGGCCACGCGCGCAGGCCCACCAGAACCAGCCCCCACATCGCCGCCGCCAATCCGCCCAGCACGACCGCGTAGCGCGTCCAATGGGTGGGAACAAGCATCATGGTCGTGCTGGCGGCCCCATATGCGCCGGCGCGAAGCCAGCTCCTCAGCTCCAGAGGCTGGATGTACCAGCGGCTGGTGAATTCGATCAGGGCCTCGTCGGCCGACTGGCGCGCAGCCGACACGTGCCAGACGGCCCCGACGGAGAGCGCTAGCGCCGCCAGTGCTATGACAGCCGTGGCGCGCAGCGCCCGTCGCGTGGCCCCCAGCGGTCTCAGAATCAACAGCAGCACCAGCAGCACACTCGCGGGGAAGACGCTGCCGTAGCCCAGCCAGGGAGCCAGCAGGCTGACGGACACAATTCCCACGCTCAAAAGCGGCCGCGTTTGCGGCGCAGCGCGGCGCCGCAGCTTGAAGACCAGCAGCGCCAGTAGCGTGGCGATGAACGCTTCGACTTCGTATTGCTTCAGCTCGCGCGACCAGATAACCAGCATCAGTCCCGACGCCGCCAGGCTCATGCCGGCCAGCGCCAGCGTTCGCGGCGCGTGCAGCGTCCGCGCAACGCAGTAGATCAAGGGCACGATCAAGATGCCGCAGATCATCGGCAAGGCGCGGAACCCGACTTCGGGCGCCGTGGATATATGACCGAGGAGTTTGACGGCCATCGCGAACAGCGGTGGGCATGGCACTTCGGATTGCGTCAGCAGGTGTACATAGGAGGAGTGCCTCACGGTGTCGGCCACCCAGGCTTCGTCCAACCAGAAGGGCCGCGCGCTGATGTTCCACGCGCGCGTGAAAACTGTCCAAGCCAACACCGCGGCCGCCAGCACACGCAGCAGCATCCAACCAGTGCCGGAATGGCTCTGCCCCTCTGACATGAAGCTGCCTCACGACCCCGGCGGTCAGTGCCGCGCGGAGATGATGTCGGCGATGCGCCCCTGGTGCTCCACGATCAGCTTCTCAGCCGAGGCGCGCTCGATGGCTTTCAGATGCATTACAAGGGCGACTTTGACCTTGCCTCCGGCTTGATCGAGCAGCTCGCGCGCCTGGGGCCGTGACAGAGCGGTGAGAGTCTGGATGATGCGCGTGGCGCGATCGACCAGCTTGGCGGCCGCCAGGGCATTGACGTCGACCATCAGGTTTTCATACACCTTCCCGAGCTGCACCATCGCGATCGTCGTGACCATGTTGAGCACCAGCTTGGTAGCGGTGCCGGCTTTCATGCGCGTGCTGCCGGTGATGACTTCCGGACCGGTCAGGACCCGGATGGACACAGCGGCATCATCGCGCGCCTGCCCATGATCGACGCAGGCAAAAAAAACGGTGCGGGCCCCTCGCTGACGCGCTCGCGCGAGTGCCGCGTGGACATAGGGTGTCGTGCCGCCGGTGGCGATGCCAAAGACGACGTCCCGCGGACCGACCTGGCGCGCATCCATCTCGGCCGCGCCGTTTTCGGCGAGGTCCTCGGCGCCTTCGATGCTGCGGCGCAGCGCATCATAGCCGCCCGCGATCGCGCCCTGCACCATCTGCGGATCGGTAAGAAACGTGGGCGGGCATTCGGAGGCGTCCAGAACACCGAGCCGCCCGCTCGTTCCGGCGCCGGCGTAAATCAGCCGACCGCCCTGCCGCAGTGCGTCAACAACCAGTTCGATCGCCGCACAGATCTGCGGCTTGGCGGCCGCCACGGCGGCCGGAACGGTGGCGTCTTCTGCGCTGATGACGTCAAACGCCTCGGCCACCGACATCTGGTCGATGTTCATCGAACGCGGATTTCGCTGCTCCGTCAGGAGGTGACCTCGGTCTTGCATGTGCGCAAGTCTCGCAAAATCGCAGGCTTTTCGCAATTGATACCGAGGCGGGTTCCGGCCCCTCGTTCGGCGCAAGGGTTCGGACTGCCCACGCAAGACATCTACTCTTCACCTTGTGGTCGGCCAAACAGCAGCTCAATAAAAGCGCGGTCCTCCGGCTGGCAGAATACGTACACGTGGTCGCCCGGCTGAAGCACCGTGTTGCCGCGCGCCGCGACTAGCTCCTCGCCGCGCACGATCAGTATGGCGGCCGAATTCGCCGGGAAGGGAATTTGCGACAGCCTGGCGTCGCAGACCGCCAGTTGCGGGCTGATAAAGAACGACATGATTTCGCCGTGGAGCAGGCGCGTGGAGTTAATCTCCAGCGCGGCGAGCGGTTTCGGCTGTTCGGGGGCTTCCATTCCGAGCCGGCGCGTGACGAAGCGGATGGTGGCGCCCGGGATCAGCGCGTTGACCACCACGACAAAGAAGACGATGTGAAAGATGTGGGTGCCATTCGGAACACCGGCCAGGACCGGAAAGGTCGCGAGGATCACGGGGACGGCGCCGCGCAGTCCGACCCAGCCGATATAGGCCTTCTCAGTGCGCGAGAAGCCAAACGGCAGCAGACATAAGAAAGTGATCAGCGGCCGCGCCGCGAACGCCAGAAACAGACCAATGGCTAACCCATCGCGCGCTACGGGCAGCAGCTTGGACGGGAACACTAGTAGTCCCAGCACCAGGAACATGGCAATTTGACTCAGCCACGCGACCGCGTCGTGAATGCGCGTCAGGCCAGCGCGATAAGGCAGACGGCAGTTACCCAGCAGGACGGCCACAACGTACACGGACAGAAAACCACTGCCGCGCGCGGCCGCGGCCAACCCGAACGCAGCGAATGCCAGCGCCAGCGTCAGCACCGCATACAGCCCCCCGGTGGAAAGACGCACGCGCTGCACTAATGCGCGCGCGCTCAGGCCGATGATCCCGCCGATGATCAGGCCAATGGCCAACTGGACGGGGATGCCCAGCACGAGCGACCACGCGCTCGGCGGCTTGCCTGAAACGGCGTCGATAACCGCCAGAGTCAGGATGACGGCCATCGGGTCGTTGATGCCCGACTCCAGCTCGAGCGTGGTGCCGACGCGATTCCGCAGGCGCAGGGCGCCCCCGCGCAGCACCGCAAAGACGGCCGCGGCATCGGTGGAGGAGACCACCGCTCCCACCAGCAGCGCCTCGGGCCACGGCATGTGCAATAACCGCCCAAAGCCGGCTACGGCCGCAGCAGTGCCTGCAACTCCGATCGTGGCCAATGCCGCGGCCGGACGGATGCTCGCCTTGATCGATTGCAGCGAGGTGTTAAACCCACCATCAAACAGAATCAGGATCAGCGCGACGGTTCCGAGCCGAAATGCAAAGCGATAATCATCGAAGGGAATACGCCCCAGCCCTTCCGAGCCGCCGAGCATGCCGAGGATCAAGAACAGCAGGACCACGGGAATGCCCAGCCGTTCCAGGCTGCGGCTCCCCAGCACGCTGACGATCATCAGCAACCCAAAGATCGCCAACAGGACCGCCATGGCTGCCAGTTCGCCCGACACGTGCTCCTCCTGCGCCTATCTTGCGGAAAGCCCGGTCATTGGCAACGATGGGCGCGCCATGCAATCCAAAGCCGGAATGACGATCATCTCGTGTGCGCCGGACGGCGCAGCGTTGCAACGGGCGCTGAATGAGGTCACGACCGAGAAGGCGCTGCTGCTGCTCGAGGATGAGCGCCGGCTCACGATCGACACGGCCGCAATCGAACGACTGGCGCGGGGATTCGAAGATGCGGCCGCGGCATACGGTGATTATCGTCGGCTTCGCGGGGATCAGATTCTCGAGAATCCGACGATTGCGTACAGCCTCGGCGCGATTCGCGACGACTTTGATTTCGGACCGCTGGTGCTGATCTCGATGAAGCACGTGCATCTGGCCGAGCAGCCCTGGGGCAAGCTGGCGCCGACACGCTGGAGCTCTTGGTACGAGCTCCGCCTGCGGCTCTCGCGCGTCGGGCTCGTCCGGCGTGCGGCGGAATGCACGTGCACGCTCCGCGTGGGCGAGATTCGGGATGGCCACTTTGATTACGTCGATCCGCGGAATCGATTGGTGCAGATGGAGCGCGAGGCCGTCGCGACGGAGCATCTGAAGGCGATCGGCGCGTGGTTGCCGCGGCGCACGGCGCGGCCCATGCCAGTGGGTGTGAGAACGGATTCGCGCACCAGGATGCCGGTCGAGGCCAGCGTGATCATTCCCGTCCGCAGCCGCGTGCGCACTATCGCGGATGCGGTGCGCTCGGCGCTGTCGCAGCAGGCGGACTTTCCGTTTAATGTTGTCGTGGTCGATAACCACTCGACCGATGGCACGTCGAAGCTGCTGGATGAATTGGCGGTGAAGGATCGGCGGCTGGTCGTGCTGCGGCCCGCGCGGCGCGATCTGCAGATCGGCGGCTGCTGGAATCTGGCGGTGGCCTCGCCGCAGTGCGGGCGCTACGCCGTGCAGCTTGATTCCGACGACCTGTATTCTGGCGACGAAACGTTGGCGATGATGGTCGCGAAGTTACGCGAAGGGCCGTACGCCATGGTTGTGGGTTCGTATCGGCTGGTGGACTTCGACTTGCACGAGATTCCACCCGGTGTCATCGATCACCGCGAATGGAGCGACACCAACGGCCACAACAACCTGCTGCGCGTCAACGGCATCGGCGCGCCGCGCGCGTTCGACACGGCGGTCTTGCGTCAGCATCCCATGCCGGACGTCAGCTATGGCGAGGACTATGCGGTGGCGCTGGCGATCTCGCGCACGTACCCCGTCGGCCGCATCTACGAGCCGCTATATCTCTGCCGCCGCTGGGAGGGCAACTCCGACGCCTCCCCGCCGCTGGAACTGACGAACGAGCGCAATCTCTATAAGGACAATCTGCGGACGCGCGAGATCGAGGCGCGCAAGGCCATGGTGAGTAGTGAGTGAGTGGTGCCCGGAGAGCCGCGGCTTGAGGATGGAACCCCAGCCTCGATGAAGATTCTGGATTCATCTGAGCCTCCAATGAAGGGCAGCTATGCCGGGGCGCGGATCGCAACTCTTGGCGGACTTGCGGCTTTCGCCGCGCTGATACGCGCTGCATTTCCCTTCGTTCGCCGGTTGAGTGGGATTCCGAACACAAGTGAGAGATGGCACGAGTGGGGCGGCATGCTCGGCTGGGGATGTGGAATTGCGGGCGCCGCGCTTCTGGCTACGACGCTGTCCGGATTTGCAGTTCGATTTCGCGCAATGCGGCGCGCAAGTTTGATCGCGGTGTCATGCGTGGTATTCACACTGGTCTCGTTCGTAGTCGCCCCTGCAGCCCCCGGGATGAGCCTTCTGGCCGCGGTTCTCGGCGAATACATGCTCGCCCTTCCAGCAGCGTTCTTTGCGGCAGCATTAGCCGCAGCCGTGTTGGCTGCGTGGTGTCGCCGCGGTAGACCGCGTTCTTTGATCGCAACGGCCATGCTTTCAACGAGTGGGCTCGGGTTATGCATCTATGGTCAACTTGTGTGGGACAAGCTCACGGCGCTCGGCTGGGCCGCGCAGTAAAGGCCGGACGCGTCGGTGACCTGAGGGTGACGCTTGCTCGGAGGACGGACGTCGTCAATAATCGAACGCAAGCTCGAATTCTCTTCGCCGGCCTGGGAGTCGCGGAACGGATGGGAACGGACATTCTCGAAGACTTAACAAATATCTCCAGTGCAACGCCTGCCTGGGCCACTGGCCTGCGCGAGGAGCCGCGGCTGGATCTTTCGCTTGTCATCCCGGTGTTCAAC
>DASXUA010000466.1:0-5916 GCA_036505095.1 Phycisphaerae bacterium | reverse complement strand
CTGCCCGGCTGAAGCCGTGAAGCCATGCCACCCCGGGTTTTTGAGAGCATCGGTTCCGATATTATGTCGTACACCGTTCTGGCCAGAAAATACCGCAGCACCGGCTTCGACGATCTCGTCGGCCAGGATGCCATCGCCACGACGCTGAGGAACGCGGTCACGTCCGGGCGCGTGCATCATGGCTATCTCTTCACCGGCACGCGCGGCGTGGGAAAAACCTCGACCGCGCGCATCCTGGCGAAGGCGCTGAACTGCATGGCCTTCGACCAGCCGACGCCCACACCTTGCGGCAAGTGCGAAGCCTGCCTGCGGATCGCCGAGGGCGAGGACCTGGACGTGGTCGAAATCGACGCCGCCAGCAACACGGGCGTGGACAACATCCGCGAGCTGCGCAGCAACGCCGCCTTCCGGCCGGCGCGGGCACGCTTCAAGGTCTACATCATCGATGAAGTACACATGCTCAGCGCCGGGGCGTTCAACGCGCTGCTCAAGACGCTGGAAGAGCCGCCGCCGCACGTGAAGTTCATCCTGGCAACCACCGAGTCGCACAAGGTGCCGGCCACCATCCAGTCGCGCTGCCAGCGTTTTGATTTCCGCAGCATCGACGTGGACACGATCGCGGCGCGGCTGAAGACCATCCTGAAATCCGAGAGGCTCAAGGCCGACGAGGCAGTGGTGCGGCGCGTGGCGCGGCTGGCCAACGGCTCGATGCGCGACGCGCTGTCGCTGCTGGACCAGTTGCTGTCATTCGGGGCGGAGGGTCTGACGCCCGAGTTGATCGAGGAGATTCTGCCGACCGCGCACGATGAAGTGATTCACGAGATGATCGAGGCGGTGGCGGCGTCGGAGGCCGCGACGGCGCTGCGCTGCGTGGAGCGCTGTCTGTCGGCCGGCTACACGGCCGAGCGTTTTTGCGAAGCGGTGATCGACCACGTTCGCACGCTGATGCTGCTGGCCGTCTGCGGGGCCGACACGGACCTGGTCGACCTGCCGGCGCCGCTACGGAAGAAGCTGACCGAGCAGGCCCAGCGCTTCGACGCGCCCACCTACGTGTACATCGTGGCGCTGCTCGAAGAGTTGCGTCGCAGCGTGAAGTCCAGCGGCTCGTCGCGCGCCCTGCTGGACGCGGCGATCGTCCGGCTGGCGTCGGTCAAGCAATTTACACAGCTTGAGCGCTTGCTCAGCGAGGTGCGGGGCGACGGCGCTGAAGTGCCGGCCCGGGCGCCCGAAGCAAAAAAAAAAGATGACGTCGCGGTGATGCCGCCGCCCCGGCCGGCGGCGCGCTCGGCGCCAACCGCGCCTGCGCCGCAGCCGCTGGCGGCCGTTCCTAACCGGCGACCGGCATCGGGCACGGCTGCGGCGAGCAGCGTCAATCGGCCGTCGAGTTCGGCCGACCGACAACGCGTCATGATGGATCCGCTGGTGCGCGGCGCGCTGGAGCTGTTCAATGGTTCGCTGGTCGATGTGCGGCCAGCTTCTCCGCCGGTCGGTGACCGGGGGACGGGCGTCTCGCCCGCCGTGTCGGGCGGGACGCCCGACCCCCAAAGTGATACTCAGAACCGAGGACTCAGCACTTAGGACCCAATATGTTTGGAGCACTCGGCAATCTTCCGGCCATGATCAAGCAAATGAAGGAACTGCGCGGGAAAATGGATCAGCTCCAGGCGGATCTCACGGCCCAACGGCACGTAGCGGAGGCCGGCGGCGGAGCCGTCAAGGCCACAGTCGACGGGCGCGGGGCGCTGGTGGATATCCGCATTGATCCGGAAGCCACCAAGGATGTCGAGTTGCTCGAGGATTTTATCAAGGCGGCCGTCGGGCTGGGAGCCAGCCGCGCGCAGGAGCACATGAAGAACGAGATGGCCAAGCTCTCCGGGGGAATTGACCTGGGCGGCCTGACCAACATGCTGGGCATGGGCGATCAGGGTGAGCAGTAGCCAGTCGGCGAATTGGGCACCGCAGAGACGCGGAGAGCGCAGAGGAAGCGGATTGGTTCCTTTCTCTGCGCTCTCTGCGCCGCTGCGGTCAGATCAGGCAAGATTTGATGTCCACGATCGGATCATTAGACCGACTCAAGACCGAGTTTCAGAAGCTCCCCGGAATCGGCGCCCGCAGCGCTGAACGGCTGGCGTTCCATGTTCTGCGCGCTACGCGCGACGAGGCGCAGGCGCTGGCTTCGGCCATTCTGGACGTTAAGGAGAACGTCGTTCACTGCCGCGTCTGCTACAACCTCACCGAGCAGAATCCCTGTGCGATCTGCAGCGATCCGCGGCGCGATCCGACTGAAGTCTGGGTCGTGGAGCAGCCCAAGGACCTGATGGCGCTCGAGGCAACCGGGCTCGTCCGTGGTGTCTATCACGTACTTATGGGACACGTGGCGCCCTTGGAGGGCGTCGGTCCGGGAGATCTGACGATCGACGCGCTGGTGCAACGCGTGCGCGCCGGCGGCGTCCGCGAGGTCATTCTGGCCACGAACCCCACGCTCGACGGAGATGGCACGTCGCTGCATATTCAAACGGCATTGGCCGAATTGGGCGTCCAGATCACGCGACCAGCGCGCGGCCTGGCGGTGGGCTCGGCGCTCGAATACGCCACGCCCGCGATGCTCGAGGCTGCGATTCGCGGCCGAACGGCAACTTAACTGTGGTGCGGGCCTCTGGCCTGCATGACGATGAGCGGGCGTAGTTCCCGGGCCTGCATCACGACGCTTTGCGACGCCCGACGCGGTTTTTTGCTGGGGATTTCCAAGCGTCTGTAGCGCGGCAGCGACTATCTTGCCCACCGCGCCATTTGCCCCCTCGCGATTGTCCGCCCAGGTGATATAATCCATGACGATGTCGCAATCGCTTTCACAAGTCATGGGTCAGTACATGCGGCTGGAGCAACGCCTCACGCCGCAACTGATCCAGGCCATGGACATCTTGCAGCTTCCCGTGCAGGCCCTGGAAAACCGGCTGGCCGAAGAGCTGGAGAAAAACTGCGCTCTGGAGCTGGTCGATGACGAAAAGCTGGGCCCCGAGGGCGCGACCGAAAAACCGGCCAGCACCGATGGTGAGGTCGAGGTCCCGGCCGAACCGAGCACGGTCGAGCAAGAGTCGGAAAGTTTCAAGCGCCTGGAACGCCTGGCCCGCGAATACGAGGTCGATTTCGGCGATCAGACCTACATGCCGCGTCGCCGGCTGGATAGCGGCGACCGCGACGCCAAGCTGGACGCGATGGCCAACACGGCCTCGCGCCCGACCAGCCTGAACGAATTCCTGCTGAATCAATGGTCGCTGTTGGAACTGGATGACGAAACGCGCCGGGCCGGCGAGGCGCTCATCAATTTCTTGGAAGAGGATGGCTACCTGCGCGAGCGGCTGGAGACGGTGTCAGAGGCCACGCGCCCGACGATTCCGATCGCCGCACTCGAGCGGGCCCTGACCACCATTCAGCGGAAGCTCGAGCCGGGCGGTATCGGCGCCCGCGATCTTCACGAATGCCTGCTGCTGCAGCTCGACCGGCTGCCCGGTGACAACCAGATCGAGCGCACGCTGATCCAGAAGCATCTCGACGATATCAGCCGCAATCGTTACCCGGCCGTCGCCAAGGCCACGGGCTACACGCTCGGCGAAATCAACGAGGCCGTCAACGTCATCAAGCACGAGCTGCACCTGCACCCCGGCTATCTGGTGGTTGATCGCCAGGTGCCGCGAATCAATCCCGACGTGATCGTGGATTTCTCCGAGGAGGGCGCCGGGCTGACGGTGCGGCTGGCGCGCGGCAATCATCCGCGGTTGCGGGTGCGCACCGACCTGCGCGAGATGATGCGGAATCGCGCCGTCGAAAAGAATGTCCGCGATTTCATCCGCAAGCACGTCGAGGCGGCCGATGCGTTGACGGACGCGGTCAACTTCCGCCGCGAGCGCCTCCTGCAGGTGGCCAACATGATCGTCGAACGGCAGCACGATTTCTTCGACATCGGCCCGGCCGGTCTGAAGATTCTCAGGATGAGCGATCTGGCGGCCGAGTTGGGCTGCGACCCCTCCACCATCTCCCGCACCGTCGCCGAAAAATACATGATGACGCCGCGCGGCGTGTTTCCGCTGCGCTACTTCTTCACCGGCGGTACTGAGACCGGCAACGGTGAATCCACAAGCTGGGATTCGGTCAAGGCCCGCGTGCAGGAGATCGTCAAGGAAGAAGACAAGAAGAACCCGCTGAACGACGATGAAATCGTCGTCAAGCTGCAGGCCGAGGGAATTGAGATTTCCCGCCGCACCGTGGCCAAATACCGCCAGCAGCTCGAAATCCCCCCCGCCCGCCAGCGCCGCGAGTTCTGATTGGTTACAGAGCGAGCGTTGACCGATTGGCTTTCAGGACTCGGTGGCGTTAGCATTTCAGACATCGGCGCGGCATTGAGCCCGCGGAATCCTCTATTTTTCTTGAGGGAGATTGTCAATGCGCACCTTCGTCCGGATTCTCGGCTTCGTCGGGTTGGCGTTAATCGCACCGTCCGTTTCGTATGCGGCCGAGAAGGCCGACTTGCGACCGAAGTTCAAGGAAGGCCAGACCACTTACTTCCGCGACGCGACCAAGATCACGCAGTCGATGGCCATGGGCGAGCAGACGATGGAGGTGCCAATGAACATCGAATCGGGCATGCGCGTGAAGGTCGTGCAGGTGCGTCCGGAAGGAGGGGCTACGGTCGAGCTGACCTATCTGTATGTCAGCTTCGAGGGCGGCCCGCCGCAGATGCCCATGAGTTATGACTCGCGTAAGAAAGATGCCGCCGCCAACCCGATGCTCAGTGGCCTGGGCGGCCTGGTGGACAAGCCCATCACGCTGACCTTGTCCGCCGGAGGCAAGGTTGAAAAGGTCGAAGGTACCGAGCGGATCAAATCGTCCGTCGCCGCGGGGGGGCCGGCCGCGCAGATCGTCGAGAACATGGTCTCGGACGACTCGCTGCGCAAATTGCGGCTATATCCCAGCGAAGGGGCTCCGAATCCGGCCGAGGTGGGCGCCACCTGGAAGGAGGAAACCGAAACGGACATGGGCGGTATGGCGACGGTGGTTATCAACGCCAACTACACGCTCAAGAAGATCGACAGCGCCAGCAACACGGCCGAAATCGAGTCTTCTTCGACTTACAAGACCAAGGCAACCGAAGGTGCGCCGTCTATGGTGTCCATCGAAGACAGCAAGTCACAGGGCCACACGACGGCCGACCTCAAAACCGGTGAGTTGACCCGGGCGACCGAGGACACCGAGATGAGCATGAAGTTCAATGCTCCAGGCGCGCCGGAGGGCGGGACCAAGATGAAACAGAAGATCCACTCCACCGTCGAGCGCGTCGCGCTGTCCGATCTCAATCTGCCGGCAGAAGCTCCCGAAAAGAAGCCCGAGACGCCGGAGAAGAAGTAGACCGGTGATCATGCCTCCAGAGGGTGGCATGGCTTCACGGCTTCAGCCGGGTAGCCATGCAATTTCCCCACAACGGATCGGGCCCGCAGCGGACATGCTTACCCGCGCAGTCTACCCGCCGCGGCGGGCGTGAAAGCATGCCACCCCGACAGTGCAGGCGCGTACCCCCAAGCTACGATTTGCCGCGGACGCGGCTGACCAGGGATTGCGCGGTGGTCTTGATGCCTTTGACGGCGCTTTCCAGGGCTTCGCGGTTGGGGGCGTATTCCATGGCCGTGTCGTAATAGACCAGGTCTTTCTCGACCAGCTCCGCCAGCGAATACGTGAAGTTCCGCATGCCTTCCTCGGTGCTGCTGGAGATGATCGAGGGCATGTCGGAATCCTCCTCGTGGCGGATCTTGTCCTTGACGGTCGAGTTGTTCAGCAGCACCTCGGTGGCCGGAATGCGCTTGCCTTCGGCGGCGGCCGGCATCAAGCGCTGGCACATGATCGCCACGAGACTATTGGCCACCG